>JAGWXI010000099.1 GCA_018969975.1 Burkholderiales bacterium | reverse complement strand
ATGGCGCGTGGCATTGAAGCGCAACGCCGCATTAGCAAGGCTTTTGAAACAAGACAGGTTCATAAGCGCTACATGGCGGTAGTGTTCGGCGAGCCTGAACCCATTGAAAAAGACGCTGATGGATGGGCCTTGATTGAAGGTGCGATATTGCTAGATTGGCCCAATCGACCATTGCACATCATCCATCCAGATGGCAAACCCAGCCAAAGTCGCTGGCGAATGCTGGAATCGAGCGACTCCGCCAGTTTGATTGAACTAGAGCCCGTTACCGGCCGCACGCACCAACTTCGCGTGCACATGCAAAGCATCGGTCACCCCATATTAGGAGACTCCTTGTATGCCCCGCCTCAGATACGTGCTTTGACCCCAAGACTCTTATTGCACGCCAAAAGTATCAGCTTAGCCCACCCTTTTACCGAAGAACCGTTGTCTTTTGACGTACCGCAGACTTGGTCTGCAACCCCACCCTATCTCTATGCCCCTTAGTAAGGCTCACGAATAGATGTGGTAGCACACTACGCAGGTTTTATTTTTAATGATTCAATTTAGGAGATATAAATGCGTGAAGTAGTCGTTGTCAGCGGTGTACGCACCGCCATCGGAACCTATGGTGGCAGCTTGAAAGATACGCCCCCAACAGAACTCGCAGCCCACGTTGTGCGTGAATCACTCACTCGCGCAGGCGTTGAAGGAAAAGATGTAGGCCACGTAGTCTTTGGTCACGTCGTAAATACCGAACCCAAAGACATGTATCTATCGCGCGTCGCAGCGATCAACGGTGGTTGTGTTGAGGGCACACCGGCATTCAACGTCAACCGCCTGTGTGGTTCTGGTTTGCAAGCGATTGTGTCTGCCAGCCAAGCCATCATGCTCGGAGATTGCGATATCGCCATTGGTGGCGGCGCAGAAAATATGAGTCGCGGTCCCTATGCATCGTTAAGTGCACGCTGGGGCGTACGCATGGGCGACAGCAAGATGATCGACATGGTAGTTGGCGCATTACATGACCCATTCCACACCATCCATATGGGCGTCACCGCTGAAAATGTTGCAAGCAAATACGGCATCACCCGTGATATGCAAGATACCTTGGCAGTACAAAGTCATAACCGTGCACAGCGTGCAACAGAAGCAGGTTACTTTAAAGACCAAATCATTCCAGTCATGCTGAAAAGCAAAAAAGGCGAAGTAGCGTACACACTAGACGAGCACTTTCGCACGGATTGCAAACTAGAAGACATGGCGAAATTAAAGCCAGTTTTCATTAAAGAAAACGGCACTGTCACGGCCGGCAATGCATCAGGTATCAACGATGCAGCAGCCGCAGTCGTTTTGATGGAAGCTAAAACGGCTCAGGCACGCGGCGCAAAACCTTTGGCGCGTCTGGTTGCATATGCGCACACTGGGCTTGATCCAAAAATTATGGGTATGGGCCCTGTCTCTGCGTCACGCTTAGCTTTACAAAAAGCTGGTTTAACCACCAATGATATGGACGTGATCGAAGCCAACGAAGCCTTTGCCGCGCAAGCTTGTGCGGTGACTAAAGAGCTCGGTCTTGATCCAGCCAAGGTCAATCCCAATGGTTCTGGCATTTCTCTTGGACATCCGATTGGTGCTACGGGTGCATTGATTACTGTGAAGGCTTTGTATGAGCTTCAACGTATCCAAGGGAAATATGCTTTGGTCACTATGTGTATTGGCGGTGGGCAAGGTATTGCTGCTGTTTTTGAGCGCCTTTAGGCGAGCAAACACCCCTCAATGCGACAAGGGATGGGGTTGGGTATCTGTTGTAGCGAAGTAAAGGAGGAGATTCAGGCGTAGCCTGAATCGGGGGACATGAGCGTAAACAGATGCCCAAGCCCATCCCCCACTGCCAAAGAAGTAAAAAACCTAAGCGTAACGAAGACGAGCCAAAGCAGCCCCATCCGCCAAGGCTTGCAATTTCTTCATAGCAACATCACGCCCCATAGGCGCCAAGCCACAATTGGTACAAGCAATCAACCGATGCTTAGGCACAAACTGCAAAGCCTTGCCAATCGTGTCTGCAATTTGCTCAGGCGTTTCGATTTCTTCACTCGCTACGTCAATCACGCCGACCATCACGTCTTTGTCTTTGAGCAAAGCCATCATCTCTGGTGGCACATGCGAGTGGTAACACTCAAGACTGACTTGCTTGATGCTGCTCTTAGCCAATGCGGGAAATACTTTTTCGTATTGGCGCCATTCGTCTCCCAAAGTTTTTTTCCAAGTATTGTTGGCTTCAATGCCGTAGCCATAACAAATATGAACAGCTGTGGTGCAAGTCAAACCTTGGGCAGCGCGCTCCAATGCTTTGACGCCCCAGTCTGCGGCTTCGTCTAAATAGACGTTGAAAGCAGGTTCATCAAATTGGATAATGTCTACGCCATCCGCTTGCAAAGCCAATGCTTCTTGGTTGAGCAAGTCTGCGAATGCAAACGCCATATCGATGCGTCCTTGCACGGGGTCTTTGCCTTTGCCATAAAAGTGGTCGGCCACGGTATCGACGATGGTCATGGGACCTGGCATTGTGAATTTGAGCTTCTTCTTAGTGTGGGCTCGCGCAAGCTGGGCTTCGAATGCGTGTACACGGCCTTTGAGGCGCAAGGGTGCTATTACCTGTGGCACTTGTGCGTCGTAACGGTTATTGCGAATACCCATGGTGACTTTGTTTTCAAAATCGATGCCTTCTACTTGCTCTAAGAACCCGTGCACAAAATGCTGACGCGATTGTTCACCGTCACCAATTACATCTAAGCCTGCATCTTCTTGTGCTTTGATCCACAACAAGGTTGCATCTGCTTTAGCTCGTAAAAGTGCATCACCTTCGGCTTGCCATTTAGGCCAAAGTTTGTTGGTCTCAGCTAGCCATTCAGGCTTGGGCAAACTACCAGCGATTGCTGTTGAAAACATAAAACACTCCAATGGGTTGGGATTTATAAAATTTCTTGCGCGAGTAATTCATAGGAACGCGCTTGGGCAACTGGGTCATGCGTCCAAGTGATGACGACTATTTCTTCTATTTGCAAACGCTCTGCAAGTGCACGCAATTTACTAACCACCTGTTTAGCAGTTCCGACCAAAGCGTTGTCTTTTAATTCTGTCAATGCACGTTGTTCGCCTGCTGAGTAATCACGTACCGCTTGGTCAGGTGGCAATATGGCGTCAATGCGTCCAAGGTTGCGGTCCATCTTCCAGCGGGCGCGACTTTCAAACAGTCGCCAAGCTTCTTCCTCGGTATCCGCTGCCAAGGCCCATACGCAAATAACGGCTTCTGGCTTGGGTCTGGCTTCGCTAGGGCGGAAATTATTGCGATACAAATGCATAGCTTGGTCAGCGCCTTGACCATCGGTAATAAAGTACGCGAATGCGTACGGCAAACTCAAATGTGCAGCAAGTTGCGCGCCATAGTCAGAGCTGCCAAGCATCCACACATGGGGCGAAGTAGGCCCGCTTGGATAAGCAAATACACCATGGCCAGGATGACCGAGAGGAAGTGGTTCACCGCTAACCCACGATTGCAACTCCATGACTTGCTGGGGAAAATTCTCACTCGCATAGCGATCTGGATTAAGTAACTGGGCTGTGCGCCCATCACTTCCCGGAGCGCGGCCAACGCCTAGATCAATACGGCCGGGTGCCAACGCATCGAGCACACGAAATTGCTCTGCTACTTTTAGAGGTGCGTAGTGCGGAAGCATTACACCGGCACTACCTAAACGAATACGTGAAGTTTGCGCAGCAATCGCAGCCATTAAAACCTCTGGGGCAGTTCCAACAATGCTGGGATGGCTGTGGTGTTCACTCACCCAAAAACGTTTGTAGCCCCATGCTTCGCACTTGGAAGCAAGCGCGAGAGTTTGGCGGATAGTGGCATCTTGTGGACGCCCAGCGCCTGCAGCAGATTGGTCAAGAACTGAGAGTGTTAGCACGTAAGTAGCTTAACTGCAGTGTCCGTATTTGCTAGCGATTCAGCTTCTTGCAAAGCCCGCCACATCACTTTGCCACTTCCACTCTTGGGTAACGCATCGACAAATTGCACATGGGTCGGTGCTTTGTAGATTGCCATGTTTTCACGACACCAATCGATGATGGCTTGCTCATGCAATGAGCCTTTGTGAGTCGTTCGCAAAACCACGATCGCTTTCACAGTTTCGCCTCGATAAGCATCATGGGTCGAAATAACACAAGCTTCTTGAATGGCAGGATGCTTGAACATCAAAGCTTCCACTTCTGCAGGCCACACTTTAAAGCCAGAGGCATTGAT
Organism: Burkholderiales bacterium; assembly: GCA_018969975.1. Taxonomy (GTDB): domain Bacteria; phylum Pseudomonadota; class Gammaproteobacteria; order Burkholderiales; family Burkholderiaceae_C; genus Limnohabitans. Next base: position 3,804 of record JAGWXI010000099.1, on the reverse strand, counting down.
CATGCGTTTAAGTCGATCGGTGATAAAGAAATATCCGTCTTCATCGACTCGTCCTAAATCACCAGAACGAAAGAATCGTTTTCCATCCATATCAAAAAAAGCCGCTTCCGTTGCCTCTGGACGCTTCCAATACCCGTTAAAGATTTGCGGGCCATGCATCACGATTTCGCCCGACTGTCCAGGCGGCACTTCTACCAATGTCTCTGGATCAACAACCCGGGAGTCAACGCTCATAAACGGAATACCCAAACACTGCTGCTTAGGGTTATCGGGTGGATTGTTGTGCGAGGGCGCAGCAGTCTCAGTCAATCCATACCCTTCTGCATAGTTCAAGCCATACAAATCGAGCAAACGTTGCGCCACGGCTTGTGGCATGGCCGCACCACCACCGCCCATGTGCACCAAACTCTTTAAATTAAATTTATCGAAATTAGGACTACCTAACAAATCGATAACCATAGTAGGGATATTTATCCAATGGCTGACTTGCCATTTTGAAATCAAACGCCCGGCTAACTCCCGCTCCCAACGGGGCATCAACACCAAAGTTGCGCCCATAAAAATGCCTGCATGCATCACGCTTGTCATGCCAGTGATGTGAAACATAGGTACGACCAACAGACCTATGTTTTCGTGGGTGCCATTTCCCCAATAGGCCGAGGCCATTGCGTTATGCATGATGCTGCGATGCGGGTGCATACAGCCTTTGGGCAAGCCTGTGGTGCCGCTGGTGTAAGGTAATACGGCTAAGTCCTCTGTGCCTACCGTGAGGGGGCCAAGTTCTAAATGGTTGGTCAAGGCATGCAGCCAATCGAGTACCTTGCCGCCATGCAGTTGGGGCAAAGCATGTTTTGTAAAAAGCCATTCATGCCAAGCGGCAGGGGGTGCATCATCGCCTTGCACATCAGGATTGAAGGTATCTGTGAAATGCGTGACCACCATGTGTTTGAGTCCCTGACCTGCAAGCAATTCATTGCTTGCCTTAGCTAGATCAGCTGCCAAGTCTGCCGTGGTGATAGCAACCCGAGCATCTGGATCGGTAATGTAGTGCTTGAGTTCTTCCGCACGGTTCATCGGATTGACCGGAACCACTACCGCATTGGCTCGAAGGATCGCGAAATGGGCAATCACCAACTGCGGACAGTTTTGCATATTCAAAATAACGCGATCACCTTTTTGCACACCTACACTTTGTAGATGCGCGGCTAGTCTCTCTGCTTGTTGTCGAAGATCAGCATAAGTGAGCCGAGTGCCTAAGAAAATCAATGCGTCTTTGCCGGGAAAACGGCGCGCACTGACATCTAAGTTGTCCCATAAAGTGGTCTCAGGTAAAGAGAGAGCGTAGGGCAATCTTGCAGGCCAAAATGCGTAATGCGGTTTCATGGCGACTAGGTTAACGGGCGGTTAACCATTTGCCCATTCGGGAAGCCCCTATCGGTAGTTATGTCAGGTTTCTAAAGCAGGTTTGGGTGTCTGAAAACGTTGGTTAATTTGGCGAACAGAAATAAGAGCCCCCAGATAACCCCTTAGCCACTCTAGATCTATGGGTTTAGTCAGTATCTGTACGTTTTCTGGAAGTCCGCCTCTCTCCTTTATTTGGTCTGCGCTTAGCCCAGTCATGGCCACTACCGCCAGGCTTCTGAAATTAGCGTGTTCACTGAGGGTTTTAACTAAATCAAAACCATCCACTCTTGGCATTGCTAGATCTGTCAATAACACCTGTGGATGCATGTTGGGCAGATCTAACATGGCTTCGATAGCGGACGCATACATCATCACGTCCAAGGGTAAGCCCCAGCGATCGAAATTCATCTGTAACATCACCCGGGTGGTTTCATCGTCTTCCACCACCACCACTTTTAAGCGCTCTTCCCCATAAATCAAAGAATTGGGATGCAAATTGTGTCGTTGTTGGTACTCTTGAATAGATTTGAGTGAGATGCGCCGATGGCCGCCACTGGTTTTCCAAGCCCGCAGTTCGTTTTTTTCAACCAATCCTTGTATGGTCCCAATAGATACGCCTAGTAATTTAGAGGCATAGCTGGTTCCACAAAAACTTTCATAGCTATCTGAGCCCAAAGCAAAATTCATCCAACGCCCTTTTATTAAAGTCAATAATTTTGTTAATTCATTATTATTAACTTTAATTTAATAAATTTAATAAAGCAATACATAATTATTATTATACTGCCTCTAAATTTTTTATGCTTATTTCAGCGCTTTGTACCGCATACGCTTGGGCTTTGCACCTTCTTCACCCAAGCGCTTCTTCTTATCGGCTTCGTATTCTTGGTAGTTGCCGTCAAAAAACGTCCACTGCGAATCGCCTTCGCAAGCCAAGATATGCGTAGCAATGCGGTCCAAGAACCAGCGGTCATGGCTAATGACCATGATGCTGCCAGCGAACTCCAATAGCGCGTCTTCCAGGGCGCGCAAGGTTTCCACGTCTAAGTCGTTGGAAGGTTCGTCCAGCAATAACACGTTACCGCCGGCTATGAGTGTTTTGGCCAAATGCAAACGTCCGCGTTCACCGCCAGAGAGGGTGCCGACGCGTTTTTGTTGGTCGCCCCCGTTGAAGTTAAAGCGTCCGCAATACGCGCGGCTAGCCATTTCAAACTTGCCAACGGTCAAGATATCGAGACCGCCCGAGATATCTTCCCACACAGTTTTGTCATTGGCCAAGTCTTCACGTGACTGTTCTACAAAGGCCATCTGCACAGTTTGGCCAATCTTGACTTCGCCGCTATCGGGCTGTTGCTGGCCCGCAATCATGCGAAACAGGGTTGATTTACCGGCACCGTTCGGGCCGATGATGCCGACGATTGCGCCTGGCGGCACTTTGAAGCTGAGGTTGTCGATCAACACACGGTTACCAAACGACTTCGTGACGTTCACAAATTCAATGACTTCTTGACCCAAACGTTCCGCTACGGGAATAAAAATCTCCTGCGTCTCATTGCGTTTTTGGTAGTCGAAGTCAGACAATTCTTCAAAGCGGGCAATACGCGCCTTGCTCTTGGCTTGACGACCTTTGGGGTTTTGACGAACCCAGTCAAGTTCTTTCTTCAAGGCTTTGGCGCGGGCTTCTTCGCCTTTTTGTTCTTTCTCTAAGCGATCTTGCTTTTGCTCTAACCAGGTGCTGTAGTTGCCCTTCCAGGGAATGCCGTGGCCACGGTCGAGTTCCAAAATCCATTCGGCGGCGTTGTCCAAAAAGTAACGGTCGTGGGTAATTGCCACCACAGTGCCAGAAAAGCGGGCTAGGAATTGCTCCAACCAATCGACCGATTCAGCATCGAGGTGGTTGGTAGGCTCATCCAGCAACAACATATCGGGCTTGGACAGTAACAACTGGCACAAAGCCACGCGACGCTTTTCGCCGCCTGAGAGGTTGCCGATCACGGCCTCCCATGGGGGCAGGCGCAATGCATCGGCAGCGATTTCAAGTTGGTGTTCACTATCGGTGCCTGCGGCAGCGATGACGGCTTCGAGTTCGCCCTGTTCGGCCGCGAGTTTGTCGAAGTCGGCGTCGGGCTCTGCATAGGCCGCATAAATTTCTTCCAAACGGTTTTTGGCGGCGAGTACGTCACCCATGCCGCCTTCCACAGATTGGCGCACGGTGTCCGCGTCATTGAGTTTGGGCTCTTGGGGTAAGTAGCCAATCTTGATGCCTGGCATGGGTGTGGCTTCGCCTTCGATCTCTTTGTCGACACCCGCCATGATTTTGAGCAAAGTGGACTTGCCCGAGCCGTTCAAACCCAACATACCGATCTTGGCACCAGGGAAAAAACTCAGAGAAATATCTTT
>JAGWXI010000017.1 GCA_018969975.1 Burkholderiales bacterium | reverse complement strand
CTCTTATGTCTTGGCTGAAGCTGACGTGGTGTTGTTGATAGGCGCGCGCCTGAACTGGTTGCTGTCTCACGGCAAGGGTAAAACATGGGGCGCGCCACATCCCAAAAAATTTATTCAAATCGACATTGCTCCGACTGAAATTGACAGCAATGTTGCTATTGCTGCACCTGTTATTGGCGATATCGGCTCTTGTGTCAGCGCACTGTTAAAAGGACTTGACGCTTCTTGGGTCAAACCCCCAGCAACTTGGATAGATGCCATTGCAGAGAGAAAAGAAAAAAACTTGAGCAAGATGGCGCAAACCTTGGCATTGACACCATCACCTATGAATTTTCATAGTGCCTTGGCCGTTATTCGTGATGTAGTGAAATCTAGACCTGATGTCATGGTCGTTAATGAGGGCGCCAACACACTCGATTTTGCTCGCAGCATTGTGGATATGTACCAACCACGTAAACGTTTAGATGTTGGAACTTGGGGCATTATGGGAATTGGTATGGGTTTTTCGGTGGCTGCAGCTGTGACCACCGGTAAACCGGTAATTGCTATTGAAGGCGACAGCGCATTTGGATTCAGTGGCATGGAGGTTGAAACTATTTGCCGCTACAACCTGCCTGTGTGCGTTGTTGTATTCAATAACAACGGCGTCTACCGAGGCACCGATGTCAATCCTTCTGGCGGCAGTGATGTGGCACCAACAGTGTTTGTGAAGGATGCTCGCTACGACAAAATTATCGAGGCATTCGGTGGCGTAGGGGTGCATGCCACGACCTCTGAGCAACTCAGCGTTGCCCTTAAGGAGGCTATTGGGTCAGGTAAGCCCACCTTGATCAATGCTGTCATTGACGAAACTGCGGGTACTGAGAGCGGGCGTATCACCATGCTCAATCCACAAGCAAACAAGAAAAAATGAAATCAACTAGAAAGGGAGTTTTAGCATGAGCAAAGCGCTGGATGGAGTTCGAATTCTGGACTTCACACATGTCCAATCAGGTCCAACATGCACACAGTTGTTGGCTTGGTTTGGAGCAGATGTAATCAAAGTTGAAAAAGCTGGAGAAGGAGATGCCACTCGTGGACAACTCCGAGACATTCCAGATGTGGACAGCTTGTACTTCACCATGCTCAACCACAACAAGCGTTCCATCACGCTCGACACCAAAAATCCAAAAGGCAAAGAGGTGCTCAACACACTGATCAAAACTTGCGATGTATTGGTCGAGAATTTTGCGCCCGGTGCGCTCGATCGCATGGGGTATACATGGGAGCGCATTCAAGAACTCAATCCGCGGATGATTGTGGCGTCTGTTAAAGGCTTTGGTCCTGGCCCCTATGAAGATTGCAAGGTCTATGAAAATGTGGCGCAATGCGCAGGTGGCGCCGCATCGACCACCGGTTTTGATGACGGCCCCCCGGTTGTGACTGGGGCACAAATCGGTGACAGTGGCACAGGCGTTCATTTGGCGCTGGGCATTGTTTCAGCGCTCTACCAGCGCAATAGCACAGGGCGTGGGCAAAAGGTTTTGGCCTCCATGCAAGACGCTGTGCTTAACTTGTGCCGTGTGAAATTACGCGATCAACAACGATTAGACAGAACCCAAGTACTTAAAGAGTACCCGCAATACCCAGATGGCAAATTCGGTGATGCTGTGCCTCGGGCTGGCAATGCGTCAGGCGGCGGGCAACCGGGCTGGATTTTGAAATGCAAGGGATGGGAAACAGATCCTAATGCTTATATTTATTTCATCACCCAAGCGCCGGTATGGGGTGCGATTTGTAAAGTGATTGGACAGGAAGATTGGATCACCGATCCAGATTACGCTTCTCCGACAGCGCGCTTGCCTAGACTCAAAGCCATTTTTGATCGTATCGAACAATGGACTATGAGCAAGACAAAGTTTGAAGCCATGGACATCCTGAATAAGTTTGACATTCCTTGTGGACCCATCTTGTCGATGAAAGAAATTGCGCAGGAGCCATCGCTTCGCGAGACTGGTACTGTGGTTGAAGTTGATCACCCCACGCGTGGCAAATACCTCAGTGTTGGCAACCCTATCAAACTCTCAGACAGTCCCACGGAAGTATTGCGCTCACCATTGCTTGGAGAGCACACTGAAGAAGTATTGAAGCAACTTGGCTACCGTGAAGATCAGATACATGAACTTCGTGCCGCTAAAGTTATTTAGGTTTTAGCAACTTGCTTTTTGATAATTTAAAGGAACAACAATGCATAACAATAAGTCTGTAGTGAGAAAAATTCTGGATGAGGTGAAATCTGCAGGAAGAGATGCATTGACCGCCCCAGAGGGCAAGTTGGTTTGTGATGCTTATGGGATCACGGTGCCACAAGAAACCGTGGCTAACAGTTCTGATCAAGCAGAAAAAGCTGCTGCACAAATGGGATTTCCTGTGGTGATGAAAATCGTATCGCCAGATATCCTTCATAAAACAGAAGCTGGCGGTGTGATTGTTGGTGTCAAGTCTGCGCAAGAAGCGGCAGACGCCTATAACAAGATCATTGCCAATGCCAAGGCTTACAAAGCTGACGCACAAATTGTTGGCGTGCAAGTACAGCAGATGATCAAAGGTGGACAAGAAGTCATCATTGGCGCTGTGACTGATCCTAGCTTTGGCAAGCTAGTGGCTTTTGGTTTGGGTGGTGTTTTAGTCGAGGTTTTGAAAGACATTACCTTTAGGTTGGCACCCGCTAGCCAGGAAGACGCCCTTTCAATGCTCGACGGCATCAAGGCCGCTGACATGCTCAAAGGCGTTCGTGGCAGTGATCCAGTGAACCGCCAAGCCTTGGCGAATTTGATTGTTCAAGTCAGCAACTTAGTTACTGATTTTCCTGAAATATCCGAGCTTGATTTGAATCCAGTTTTTGCCAGCAAAGATTCTGCGATTGCTGCTGATGTGCGCATCGTTGTGGATTTTTCTGCCAAAAAACCACGATATCGTCCACCAGAAGACCAAGTGTTGGCCTCCATGAATCGCATCATGCAACCCAAGTCTGTGGCTGTCATTGGCGCGTCCAATGAAGCCGGCAAGATCGGTAACTCGGTCATGAAAAACTTGATTAACGGCGGGTACAAAGGACACATTTATCCAATACATCCCAGTGCCGATGAAATCATGGGGCACAAGGCTTTCAAAAGTGTGAAAGATATTCCCTCCGAAATCGACACTGCAGTTTTTGCGATACCTGCCAAATTTGTGGCCGGTGCGCTTATTGAATGTGGTGAGAAAAAAATTGCCGGTGCTGTGCTGATTCCCTCTGGTTTTGCCGAAACTGGCAACCACGAGTTGCAAGAGGAGTTGGTCGCCATTGGCCAGAAATACAACATCCGCATGATGGGCCCCAACATCTACGGTTTTTATTACACGCCAGCTAATTTGTGCGCAACTTTTTGCACTGCCTACGATGTCAAAGGATCTGTGGCTTTGTCTTCCCAATCTGGTGGTATTGGTATGGCTATTATTGGATTTAGCCGTTCCGCCAAAATGGGAGTCTCTGCGATTGTTGGCTTGGGCAACAAGTCAGATATTGACGAAGATGACTTGCTGATATTTTTCGAACAAGACCCCAACACCAAGGTAATAGCGCAACATTGCGAAGATCTAAAAGACGGCCGCGCATTTGCCGAAGTTGCAAGACGTGTTTCCAAAAAGAAACCAGTCATTGTTTTGAAAGCTGGGCGCACTTCCGCAGGGGCAAAAGCTGCTAGTTCACACACGGGCGCTTTGGCAGGTAATGACAAAATTTACGAAGACGTGTTTCAGCAAATTGGTGTTATTCGTGCACGCAGTTTGCGTGACATGCTCGACTTTGCGCGCGGTGTTCCCATATTGCCCACGCCTAAAGGTGAGAATGTGGTCATCATCACTGGTGCAGGTGGTTCTGGGGTACTACTGTCTGACGCATGCGTTGACAACAAACTCAGTTTGATGCCAATGCCTGATGATTTAGACAAAGCCTTCAGAAAATTCATACCGCCCTTTGGCGCAGCAGGCAATCCCGTCGACATCACGGGGGGGGAGCCACCCATCACTTATAAAAACACGGTCTTATTGGGGCTCAGCGATCCACGCATCCATGCATTGATCTTGGGTTATTGGCACACCATCGTGACCCCGCCTATGGTTTTTGCCAAGATCATGGTCGAGGCACGCGATGAAATGCGGGTAAAAGGCATTGATAAGCCGATTGTTGCTTCTCTTGCAGGGGACGTAGAAGTTGAAGAAGCCGCGCAGTATTTGTATGAGCACGGCATTCCTGCCTATGCCTATTCAACCGAAATTCCTGTTGCGGTCTTAGGTGCTAAATACCAGTGGGCACGCGGAGCAGGATTGATTTAATTTATGACTGAAAAATTGCCTCGGATCAAAGAGCCGATGCTGGGTCGCGAGCGAAAGCGTCAGGCTCCTAAAGGACGTAGAGCAGACTCCGAGGTTTTGATTCACTTGCAGCAGCTGTTAGGGGATGCATCCAGAAGCCCTGACATGCTGATAGAGCATTTGCATGTGATTCAAGACCACTTGGGCCATTTGCCCATTGCTTACCTGACAGCTTTGGCTAAAGAAATGGGGTTAGCGCTCACGCAAGTGTTCGAGGTTGCCACTTTTTACCATCACTTTGACGTGGTCAAAGAATCCGATACCTCGCCAGCAGAGTTGACTGTGCGCGTTTGCGACGGGCTTTCATGTGAAATTGCGGGTGCAACCGAGTTACTGAAAAATATTTCTAACCAACTCGGACCTCGCGTTCGTGTTGTTGCAGCACCTTGTGTTGGTCGTTGCAACAAAGCTCCAGTGGCTGTAGTAGGGCAAGTTCCTATTCACCAAGCCACCCAGACATCAATCCAAGCTTGTATAGATCGGGGTATTTACGTTGACGAGCACAGCGAATTCATGTCTGTGCAAGCGTACCAACAAGCAGGCGGATATGCATTGCTCAATGCCTGTGTCAAGGGTCAACACAGTCGTAATGACATCATCAGTGTCTTAGAACAATCGGGTTTGCGCGGGTTAGGTGGAGCTGGCTTTCCTTTGGGCAGAAAATGGCGCATCGTTAGTCAAGAACCAGGTCCGCGCTTGATGGCCGTCAACATCGATGAAGGCGAACCCGGAACTTTCAAGGACAGGGTTTTGTTGGAACGCGATCCGCATCGGTTTTTGGAAGGCATGTTGATTGCTGCTTGGGCGGTTGGCATTGAAAAAATCTATATCTACCTACGTGATGAATACCATGGTTGTCGCGCCATGCTAAAGCAGCAAATCGAGCTGCTCCAACATCAACCTCCTATGAGCAATATGCCAGAGATTATTTTGCGCAGGGGGGCTGGCGCTTATATTTGTGGTGAAGAGTCGGCCATGATTGAGTCGATTGAAGGCAAGCGTGGAATACCTAGACTCAGGCCCCCTTTTGTCGCACAGGTCGGTTTATTTGGCAGGCCTACCTTAGAACACAACTTTGAATCTCTGTATTGGGTTCGCGAAATCTTAGAAAAAGGTGCTGATTGGTTTTCATCGCAGGGTAAAAACGGGCGTAAGGGATTACGCACCTTTTCAGTCTCGGGAAGAGTCAAGCAAGCCGGTATCAAACTAGCACCAGCGGGAATCACGATCCAAGAATTGATCGATGACTATTGTGGTGGCATGCTCGAAGGACATCGCTTTTATGCCTATTTGCCTGGCGGTGCCTCAGGCGGCATATTGCCCGCAACGCTGAACCAAATTCCTTTGGACTTTGATACGCTCCAAGCCTATGGATGTTTTATTGGTTCAGCGGCTGTCGTGGTTCTATCTGACCACGACACTGCCACAAATGCAGCTCGCAATTTGATGAATTTTTTTAAAAATGAATCCTGTGGTCAATGCACACCTTGCCGGGTTGGCACTGCCAAAGCGCTTGCACTGATTGAAAAACCAAAGTGGGACTTGCCGCTATTGGCAGAGCTCTCGCAAGTGATGCGTGATGCCTCAATTTGTGGCTTGGGCCAAGCTGCTCCCAATGCAGTTGAATGCGTTGTGAAATATTTTCCTCAAGAATTAACAAAGGCGGCGCATGAACACGTTGAACAGCAACGCAGTTGAAGCCACAACTATCAATTTTCAATTCAATGGCAAGGCGGTTTCTTGTTCGCCCAACCAATCTTTGCTCGAAATTGCAAAGTCTCAAGGTATTGAAATTCCTCATTTGTGTTACCAAGAGGGCATGCAGGCAGTTGGTAATTGTCGAGCGTGTATGGTCGAAATTGAAGGTGAACGCGTTCTAGCACCGTCTTGTTGTCGTCTACCTGCGAACAATATGGTGGTTCACTCAAACAGTGAACGGGCCGTCAATTCGCAAAAAATGGTGCTCGAGTTGTTGTTGAGCGATATGCCTGAAAAAGACTATACGCGGCACAACGAGCTAGATCATTGGGCCCACAATATGGCTCTTGACAAACCACGCTTTCCTGCGCGTCAACCTTGCCCATCTGACAATTCACATGTGGCAATTGCGGTTAATTTAGATGCCTGCATTCAATGCACCCGCTGTGTGCGTGCATGCCGAGATGAGCAAGTCAATGACGTGATAGGACTGGCCTTTCGTGGTGATCAATCTAAGATAGTTTTTGACATGGATGACCCCATGGGTGCATCGACTTGCGTGGGCTGTGGTGAATGTGTACAAGCATGTCCCACCGGTGCACTCATGCCTGCTCGTGAGGTGGGTTTAAGTGTTCCAGATAAACAAGTTCCCTCCGTATGCCCTTACTGCGGTGTGGGGTGTCAAATTACTTACAACATCAAAGACAACGTTATTTTGTTTGTGGAAGGTCGTGATGGACCAGCCAATCATGGGCGTTTATGCGTCAAAGGCCGCTATGGTTTTGACTATGCCCATCACCCCCATAGATTAACTATGCCGTTGATTAGAAAATCTGGCGTTGCAAAAGATCCGAGTATGGTCATGGATCCAAGTCAGGTACTGGATTATTTTCGTGAAGCCTCTTGGGAAGAAGCATTGGAATTGGCGGGCGGTAAGCTCAAGCACATTCGTGACCAACACGGTGGGGCCTCACTTGCAGGTTTTGGTTCAGCCAAGGGAAGTAATGAAGAAGCTTATTTGTTTCAAAAATTAGTTCGATCTGGTTTTGGTAGCAACAATGTGGATCATTGCACGCGGCTTTGTCATGCTTCTTCGGTAGTAGCTTTGTTAGAAGGTATTGGATCTGGCGCAGTATCAAATCCCGTGATGGATGTGCTCAAGGCTGAAGTTGTGATAGTAATTGGCGCCAACCCTACGGTGAACCACCCAGTTGCGGCCACCTGGATTAAAAACGCTGTTAAAAATGGGACGCAATTGATTGTTTGCGACCCCAGAAAATCTGATCTCACCAGATTGGCTAAGCACCACCTCCAATTCAAACCCGATACCGATGTGGCCTTGCTCAATGCCATGATGCATGTGATCGTCAACGAAGGTTTGATCAACGCTTCGTTTATTGAAAGCCGGACCATTGGTTTTGATGATTTAAAGACCAATGTTCAAAAGTTCAGCCCTGAGGCAATGGCATCCGTATGCGGTATCGATGCCCAAGTAATTCGCCAAGTAGCCCGTTTATATGCGACCTCAGCAGCTTCCATGATTTTATGGGGCATGGGTGTTTCACAGCACGTGCATGGCACGGACAATGCGCGCTGTTTGATTTCATTGGCGCTTATGACGGGTCAAATTGGAAGGCCCGGAACTGGTTTGCATCCATTGCGAGGCCAAAACAATGTGCAAGGTGCATCAGATGCAGGATTAATCCCCATGATGTACCCCGATTACCAGCGTGTGACAGACCCCATAGCCAAAAGCAAATTTGAAAAAGCTTGGAAATTACCTTCTGGAAGTTTGGACGACAAACCCGGACTGACTGTGGTGGAGGTGATGCATGCGATCGACGCTGGTGGCATCAAAGGCATGTACATCATGGGCGAAAACCCTGCCATGTCTGACCCTGACGCTAACCATGCGCGTGCTTCTTTGGCCGCACTCGAGCACTTGGTAGTTCAAGATATTTTCCTGACAGAAACAGCCTACCTAGCAGATGTGGTTCTTCCAGCCTCTGCGTTTCCTGAAAAAAATGGCAGCTTCACCAATACCGATCGAATGGTTCAAATGGGACGACAGGCATTGCAACCACCTGGGCAAGCTAAGCAGGATTTGTGGATCATCCAACAAATGGCGCAAAAAATGGGGCTCGATTGGAACTACAGCCACGTGAGCGAGGTATTTGACGAAATGCGGCTAACTATGCCTAGCATTGCTGGTATCACATGGCAGCGTTTGGAGCGCGATCATGCAGTTACCTACCCTTGTAAAAATGAAGGCGATCCTGGGCAATCTGTGGTGTTTGAAGATGTTTTTCCGCGCGAAAAAGGCCGAGGTTTGTTTGTGCCTGCCGATATTATTCCTGCCAATGAGCAGCCTGATGAACAATATCCTATGGTGCTGATTACCGGACGCCAACTTGAGCATTGGCATACAGGAAGCATGACGCGTCGTGCCAGCGTTTTGGATGCCATTGAGCCTGATCCAGTTGCCATGTTTCATCCGCAAGATTTACGTGATAACAATTTCAAAGCTGGTCAGGTGCTCACCCTCACCTCAAGACGTGGCGCAGTTTCTTTGTATGCCCGTGCCGATGAAAACACACCTGTGGGTTCAGTTTTTGTTCCGTTTTGTTATTTTGAAGCTGCGATCAATAAACTTACCAATGCCGCACTAGACCCTTTTGCAAAAATTCCAGAATTTAAATACTGTGCAGTACAAGTAACAGCGGGGGGAGAGGCGCCTGAAATTTGTAGTTTTAATTTGTAGTTAACTTAACTGGATACTTTTTTATGTTCAAAAAACTAAGCTTTCTGAGTCTTGTTGGATGGGCACTCATAGCTGCGACAGCCATTCATGCACAAACTGCTTTTCCGGCAAAAGCGATCCGCATCATTGTGCCTTTCGCACCTGGGGGCACTTCTGATATTTTGGCGCGCACTCTTGGACAAAAATTGACTGAATCTTGGGGCCAGCCAGTGCTTGTTGAAAACCGTGCTGGCGCCAATGGAAATGTAGGCGCTGATCATGTTGCTAAATCTGCCCCCGATGGCTACACCCTGCTACTTTCAGATGTAGGAGCGTTAGCTATTAACCCAAGCGTTTATCCAAATATGCCCTATGACCCAGTTCGGGATTTTTCGCCCGTTGGTATGGTGGCTTATTCGCCCCATGTTTTGGGTGTCCATCCCTCTGTTCCTGTCCAAAGCGTGAAGGAATTGATTGACTATGCCAAGGCTAATCCAAGCAAGCTCAATTTTGCAATCTCTGGTACTGGCGGTGCGCCCCATTTGGCTGGCATTGCGTTTGCCCAGCGCACTGGAATTAGTTGGACCTACATACCCTACAAAGGTGGCTCACAAGCAGTCGCCGATGTCGCAAGCGGTCAAGCTAATGTGATTATGAATGGCATGCTGGCGACTTACCCGACCATGAAATCTGGTCGTATCCGACCTTTAGCAATCTCAAGCTTGCAAAGAATCGGATCGGCGCCCGAATTAGCAACGATTGCAGAAACTCTGCCTGGTTTTGAAACAGGTTCCTACCAAGGTTTGCTTGCACCGGCTGGAACACCGCGCGATGTGATCGGTAAACTGAATGCGGAATTAAGCAAAATTCTGGCAACGCAGGAAATGCGCGAAAAATTGGGCTCTCTGGGTACTGAAGTGCGCACCGCACAACCAGAAACTCTTGGTAGTTTTATAGCCAACGAAAAAGCACGTTGGGCCCTAGTGATTAAAGAATCTGGTGCCAAGTTTGACTAGGTTTAAATTGTTTTCTGTCTAACTAGAACGCAATTGCTGTCATGAGTGAAACACAACGCGCCAGGCTCAGGCGCCGCCTTACTGAACCAGGTCTGGTGTTAGCACCGGGAGTTTTTGACATGGTTTCTTTGCGTCTGGCAGACACCTTTGGGTTTGATGCCCTCTACATGACTGGATTCGGTACTGTGGCTTCTTACATGGGCTTACCCGATGCTGGACTGGCAACTTACAGTGACATGGTCAGTCGAGTCTCAGCAATGGCAGGAATGGCCCAAACACCATTGATTGCCGATGCTGACACGGGCTATGGCGGGCTTCTCAATATACGTCACACCATTCGTGGTTATGAGGCCGCTGGAGCAGCTGCCATTCAGTTGGAAGACCAAGAGTTTCCAAAAAAGTGTGGCCATACACCCGGACGCCGAGTTATTTCCACCGAAGACATGGTTCAAAAAATTCAAGTAGCTGTGGACTCGCGTACTGATCCAAATTTTTTAATAATCGCTCGCACCGATGCCCGAACTACCTTAGGCTTAGAGGAAGCCTTACGGCGCGCTCAAGCCTATGCAGCAGCTGGTGCAGATATTTTGTTCGTTGAATCGCCGGAGTCTGAAGAAGAAATGCGGCTTATTGGTCAATCGTTAAAGACCCCCCTTGTCGCTAACATGGTGGAGAAAGGGCGAACTCCGGTTTTGTCCAAGGATGAATTGGAATCTTTAGGCTATAAGTTAGCCATTTTTCCTGTCACCGCTTTACTTTCCGCTGTTCATGCCATGCAAGGTGTTTACCGACAATTTAGAAGCCATGGCTCGTCGATTGGAGGTGAAACGCCACTCTACGACTTTACCGATTTAACAAAGCTCATGGGCTTTGAGGATGTTTGGGAATTTGAAAAACGTTTTATTGAGAGAAATTAAGTTTTCACACCTTACAGGAAATATCATGCATAAAACTTTGCATGCCCTTGCAATTAAAACTGCTTTGATGGGCTTAACACTTGCATTCTTTGGAAATGCAATCGCACAAAACTATCCAACTAAGCCTATTCGCTTAGTTGTCCCATTTACCCCAGGGGGTGTTACCGACACAAGTGGTCGATTGATTGCTGAACAGTTATCCAAACGACTAGGGCAACAAGTTATTGTTGACAATAAGCCCGGAGCTTCGGGCAATATTGGTACACAGCAGGTTGCCACTGCTGAACCTGATGGTTACACCCTGCTTCTAGGTTTTGACGGTACTTTAGTCATTAACCCACATGTTTTTTCAAAAACAGGTTTCGATACCCTCAAAGACTTTTCACCAATTGGAAAAATTGGCGATGCTGTCCTGATCTTGGTTGCACATCCCAACTTTGCTGCAAAGACTTTAAAGGACGTCATAGCACTTTCCAAAACTCAAACAGGGGGGCTCTCGTATGGCACCTCTGGAACAGGAGGCACACCACACATTGCTGGTGAACTCTTACGCCAAAAAACTGGCGCAAATCTTGTTCATGTTCCTTACAAAGGTGGCGGACAAGCCTTGACCGATGTGCTCGGGGGCAATATTCCCTTGGTCTACACAGCCATTGCCGGTGCCATTGCGCACGTGAAATCAGGCAAATTAATACCCATTGCAGTCTCCAGTAGCAAACGCGCGAGTTCTCTTCCAGATGTGTCCACTTTCATGGAAAACGGTATAGCTGACTTTGAAGCCAGTTCTTGGGTTGGACTACTCGCACCAACTAAAACACCACGACACATCATTACACGCATCAATACTGAACTCAATTTGGTACTCAATGACCCTGAGGTTAGAGAGCGACTGATGGGCATGGGCATCACCCCCTCTGCGAGTACACCTGAGAGCTTTGGCTCGGAATTAGCTAGAGACCTAAGCAAATATGGAACAGTTGTAAAAGCGGCAGGCATTCGGGCAGAATGATTTTGTTGGAGAGATAAAAGTATGTTCCGCTTCTATAAGTTTTTTTTCGCAATTGCTTTTCTTTCACTGACGCACACTGCAGCAGCCCTTTCGTTAAGCATTCCTAAGTCATTAATTGATCTGGCCGTTGCGAAAAAATTTCCTAAAGAAAAGCTAACCATTACGCTCGATCAGCCGGTCACTAAGTTCAGCAAAGAACGACAAAAAATAGAACTCTGCGGAACTTGGACCAGCAAATTACCACAGCGAACAGGTGATTTTTGTGTCGATACTCAGCCTGTGTGGAATAAAGAAAAAGGAGATATTGAAATCTCTAAAGTCCATATTCTCAAACTCACTACCGCGGACGGTAGAGAGTTGTCTAGCGCAGTATCTGGTACTTTAAATAGTACTTTGCTAACCTTGCTAGATGGCACTTCTGTCTACCATGTGCCCGACATGGTCGGTAAGCGGCTTGACGCTATTGAAATACAAGAAAGCAGTTTTAAGTTAATTTTCTGAATCGCATGCTATTCGATTCAATACTAAAAATTACCCCTTATTTATTAATGGAATGACAATGGGTCTTATCAATGAAATAAAGATGATGTAATATTTTTACTTCAATACGTAAAGGAGTAGCAATATGGGATTGTTTGATGCATTTAGAAGTGAGCCACCAAAATTGTCGCCACGAATGGCCTTGGCTGTTGGCCTTCTATTCATGATGGCTTCCGATGGGGAAATTGAGTCGGAAGAGATTGGTCAATTGCAATCTGTTGTTGGTGGCGATCAAGATTTAATAAACTCAGCAATCAAATATCTTCGCAACACTGAGTATGAAAAATTTTTAACGGACGCTGCAACCCTGTTAAATGATAGTCAAAAGCTTTGCCTACTCATTAACATGGCAGATTCTCTTCTCTCAGATGGCAGAGCAAATCTATCCGAGCAGCAAGCGTTCAGTAAAGCCCTGAACCAATTTGGAATGACAGAGGATGGCTTCAGAGGATATTTTGAAACTATCGCAATTAAAAATAATCGGATGGTTTTCAACTAAATTAAGTTGCATTTTTTGTTTGAGGATTACCATTACAGTGGTTTTGAGCCATGAACATGGGTCCTCAGGGAGGGGATGAAATCAACATCGTATGATCCAGAAGAAATTTCAAATAGAAGATTATTTTTTCGTTTTATATTGCTGGATGCTTTTCTTGAGATCTCGATACTCTTCGCAACTAAAAACACATGCTTTGTCAAGCCGACTGAGCATAATTTCTGCGCCGTTAAGGTCATTTTTGAGTAACAGTAGTTCCCCGTAATACTCTAGGGCACCTCGATGTTTAGGATCTATATTGAGTGCAATTTGGTAGTATTTTTCGGCTTCGTTCAAATCTGGATTTGATTTTTTTCTAAGGCTATAGCCCATGAGATTATTCCAATCAGCAGATTGCTTTTGATCAACTGCAAGAAGTAACTCAATAGCTTTGCTAAAGTTTCCAGACTCAATAGCATCCTTTGCAGGTGACAAGGTGCTGACGGCACTATTTAACCGAGAGGTTGGCACAGATGTGTCAGCAGCTTTTACAGCTGAAAAAGAGAGAAAAAGTAACAGTAAGAGTGAGTAACGCATATTTAAAGACTCCACTAAATTGATGAATATTTTAGATTTGGCAAATTACTATAGTTAAGAAACATTTTCTCCCTACACTTTAGCTTACAAAAAATATGTGATGGATTTATTTACAAATGTCCCCAGTTGAACTAAGACATACGCCTGCCATATTCAAGCGTTCAAATACAAGAATGCTTTATGAAATGAAATTTGATGACAATTGAGTCTGCTCTTTTGGAATTTCACCCCATCCGTGAAGGTGAACATTATCGAAAAATTGCCTACACACGCATTGGTCAATTCGATGCGAATGATTTTTTTATTTGTTTACCTGGCCTCTTAGAAACGCGTGAAAGCTTTCACCCATTACTTGAACTTGCTCTACGCTTTGACAACTGTTGTTGGCTGAGTATCGATTACTGTGGAAGAGGTTCTTCGGATCCACTTCCGATAAATGCTACATATTCAACATCAAAATACCTTGCAGATGTTGAGCATCTGTTGGAGGCTTTGATATTGCCAATATTGTCTGATCCAGGCAAGAAGCTTCATTTAATTGGTACCAGCATGGGTGGCATTTTGGCAATGCACATTGTCAAACACCACCACGAAAAAGTTGCCAGCTTGTTTCTCAATGACATTGGTTTATTTCTCCAATGGTCAGCATTGGTTTCGCTCTACCACTACATCCAAGATTCAGATACAGATATCCGCAAATTAAATGTTGATAACAGAGCTATTGAGGATGTGCATAAGCGATCGCACTTTGACCTGCCCTATGAATTTGATTTTCTTGGAATGCAGTTTTATGCATTGCTAAAAAACTTCAACGGACCGGTTGTTGTTTTGCACAACGCCAACAGCCCGATTTGTCCACTATCCATTGCAAATAAATCAAAGTTCAAATTCGATGCTCTCACTGTTTGGACCTTGGAGGGTGACGGCCATCCTGCGCATTGGGAGGAAAATACAGTCAATAAGCTTGGGCAATTTTTGAAGCTAGCGACCAAGACCATAAAAACTTCAGATAAGGCTGATGTTGCCAACGATTCAGCGAAATTACCCACATTGGATGTTGTACCAGCGCCTGATACCTCAACTCCTGTGTTTGTGGATACCTTTATAAACACCAGCAAGAACCATCTTGAATTGAACACACCAAAACGGCGACTTTGGTTAATCCGTTTGAAAAATTGGTTGCGATTAGGTAGTAAGTCTCACTTTTGAGGCAATGTTCTCCCAGCGATGGTGCATTGAATTTATATTTTTGTTACATTTCACAGTCGTTTTACATACCCACTTTCACTTATCTAGACTATGGCAATTTCTTGGCTCAGCGCACTCAAAGCAATACCCTGGGGGAATGTGATTGAACACGCACCCAATGTCCTAGATAAAGCGAGGGACCTGCTCGATCGGCAACGTAAACCGCAACCCACAGAACATGAAGAATTTGCTCCTAGCAACTCAAAAGATCCCTCAACCCACGAGCAACTTGAGAATCGACTGGTTGATGCCCTTCACCAGATTCGTTTATTGCAAAGAAAAAATGAACTTCAGGAGCAAAAGCTAGCAGATTTAGCAAATTTTCAAGAGGCTTTACAAAAAGATATCAAGGCACAAAAAAGAGCAGTTCGATGGATACTGTTCTTTTCACTTGTTGTAGTTTTTGCAAATCTTGTACTGTGGTTTTTGTATGTTCGAAATACTGGCCCACTTTTTCACTAAATCACTTTTACTTGCATCACGTCACCTTAGTTATTTCCGTTGAAGATGTGCTTCTTCTATAAAAATCGACACTGTGCGCGATTCCGGATAAGGCAAGGCAAAGCAGTACCTCCACTGGAACTTCAAGGGGAACCGCGAATCGAATACCAAGAATAAGAAAAAATCCGGGAAGTAATCCCCACGTCACATCCTGGCAGTTAAGACCTACACCTTTTACGCTATGGCGCCAACATAAAAATACCCATTCTGAAAAAATAAATACCAAAATAAAATCCACGTAGTTCAGATGCATGTGATTAGTCAAAGTGCGTCCCGCAGCGGTTATTCAATTTTTCAATTCTAAGACCACCCTCATTCTCAATACATCAACTTTCTTATTTGTAAATTTATGTTCACAAAATGGTTTTCGCATCAATCAAGTACCCCCAGTGGTAACGGATTTTGGTTTTGTAGTTGCATGGGACTGCCTATAGTTCCCAGCGGCGGCGGAATTAGCAGTAGCACCATGTCTGGCTTTAAGCCCTTGATAATTGCTGGCAAGCGCGCGCGCACAGTAGACGCCCATGCCCATTGTTATTTTCAGGCGGGTCTCGATTTAATGGGTTCAGAGGCAAGTTCTGTGTTGCCACCGGTTAAAGGCGTACCAGAGCATTTTTTGCGAGAAGACGATCAGCTAGCAGCGCGCTTTGCGGCAATGGACAAGATGGGAATAGATCTACAGGTGCTAAGCATCAATCCGTTCTGGTACAAAAAAGAGCGTGAAATTGCAGAGTCCATTTGCAAGATACATAACGAAAGTTTTGCAGAGTTATGCGCAAAGCATCCTAAGCGTTTAGCTGCCTTTGCATCATTACCAATGCAATTTCCCGAGCTCGCAGTTGAAATGTTGGAGCAGGCTGTAAAAAAATACAATTTAAAAGGTGCTGCTATCGGTGGAAGTGTCGCTGGCGAAGACTTTAGTCATCCTAAATTTCATCCAGTTCTAGCCAAAGCGCAAGAATTAAACGTGATGTTATTCATTCACCCGCAAAGCACACCTGAACTTGCTGCTCGCTTAAAAGGTAACGGGTGGTTATCGAACGTGATTGGTAACCCGCTTGACACTACTATTGCATTACAAAAACTCATTTTTGAAGGTGTCTTTGATAAATATCCAAAACTCAAAATTTTGGGAGCACATGGAGGCGGATTTTTAGGCTCCTATGCCCCACGCATGGACCGCAGCTGTTTTGTATCACCACAAAACTGTAATCCCGATATTGTGTTGAAGAAAAAACCTACCGAGTACATCCGACAAATTTATTTTGATTCGCTTGTTTTTACAGGTGAGGCGCTGCGACACCTCGTAGCAGAAGTTGGAGCCAGCCAAATCATGATTGGTACAGACCACCCCATACCTTGGGTAGATGATCCGGTTGGCCACATCATGTCTACCCCTGAACTTAGTGACCAGGACCGGTTAGCCATACTGGGCGAAAACGCTATTGACGTTTTGAAGCTAGATGTCTAAATTCAATTGATTTACGTTTTTCACTCTTTACCCAAAGGAAACAAATTGAAACTATCTTTTATCTTTTCTAGGCGCTGTGCATTAACTTTGACTTCAGCGATTTTTCTTGTTTTTTCCCTAACTGCATCAGCACAGAGTAACTACCCAAACAAGCCTATTCGCATGATCGTTCCTCTTGGTGCTGGTAGTGCTGTTGATGTTGCTGCACGCTTGCTTGCGCAAAAGATGTCAGAAAACATTGGCCAATCCATAGTGGTCGAGAACGTTACTGGTGCCTCTGGAATCATCGGTGCAGATCGCTTGGCTAAAGCTGCACCTGACGGCTACACCATTGGAGGTTTTAACGATAGCGTCCTCACCATGGTTCCGAACCTCAACTCCAAAACTCCCTTTAATCCTGTGAGCGATTTTGCGCATATTTCGCAAGTTGCAACTATCGAATTTAGTGTGTCAGTAGGCGCCAATTCGAAATATAAAACTGCCGCTGAGATTGTCGCTGCGGCTAAAGCAGCACCAGGCATGCTCACTTACGCCTCGGGTGGTAACGGCAGTCCGCAACATTTAGGTGGCGCACTTTTTGCCGCGCATACCGGTGTAAACATCAAACATGTACCTTATCGTGATGCAAGCCAAGCAGCACAAGGCGTTGCTGGCGATCAAGTTGACATGACTTTTCAGGGCATCGCAACTGTTGCTGCTTTGGCAAAAGGTGGCAAGTTACGATTAGTTGGCGTAATGACTGATAGCCGGCAAGCTGAATATCCTGGCACTTTGACTCTTAAGGAACAAGGAATCCAAGGCTTTGAATTCAGCACTTGGTTTGCTTTGACCTCCCCCAAAAATACGCCTAAAGAAATTGTTGACTTCTTGCAAAAAGAAGTAGTTAAGGCCTTATCCGACCCAACCATCAAAGAGCGTTTTGCTTCTCTTGGACTCAAACCCAACGGCACCACGCCAGAACAATTAACCTCACTGGTAGGCAATCAACTAGCACGCTACGGTAAGGCAATTCGCGACAACAACATCAAGGCAGAGTAGATTAACGCGGAGTAGAGCAAATCTAATTCCTTCGTACTCCATTTTGAATGTCTAATCCCTTAGAGGAATTAGTGTCATGCGAAATCCTGCATAACAAAAAGCTAAACTGCAATGATCAATTTTTGGAGTTCACGATGAATAGTAAATTTCTCTCTTTTGTCATGGCTGTTGTTTTAAGTTTTGCTTGCATCCATGCTGAAGCGGCAAAGCGACTAGGCTCTGGCAAATCTGTAGGACAACAATCTAACAACGTTTCCCAAACCCAAGGTGCCAAGCCTGCACCTAATGCAACACCAGCCACTCCCGCAGCTCCACCACCTGCGGCTGCCCCCCAAAGACGCCCTTGGGGCGCAATGCTGGGCGGTCTTGCTGCCGGCCTTGGCTTAGCTTGGTTAGCAAGTTCTATGGGGTTTGGTGAAGAGTTTGGACAATTCATGATGTTCGGACTTATTGCGCTAGGAATCATGATGTTGGTGGGTTACTTCATGCGTCGCCGGGCAACAGCCAATAACCCAGAAGTTAATGCAAGCCCTCTGGCATATCAAGGTGCTGGAGCATCTGCGCAGCCGCAAAATCAATCCACCCTCTTCGATTCGCAGCCGCATGCAGCTTCTTCTTCTGGCAGCATGATTGGCTCGGCCATAGGCGGGTTTCAACCTAATTGGTCAATTCCTATCGGCTTCGATGTTGATGGCTTTATCAACCAAGCAAAACAAAATTTTGTGACCATGCAAGACGCTTGGGATCGTTCAGACACCAAAATGTTGCGCAACCTGATGACCGACAACATGTTGGAAGAGATCAAAGCGCAAATTTCCGAACGCGATGCTGTCAGTTCTGTTGGTCCAATGACTAAGACCGAAGTAATAGCTTTAGACGCCAAGTTATTGGGCATTGAAGAGTCTATTGACGGCCACCTTGCCAGTGTGGAATTCTCTGGAATGATTCGCGAAGAAGCTGGTGCGCAACCTGAGGCATTCAAAGAGGTTTGGAATATGTCGCTCAGCAAAACAAGCGGCAGTGGCTGGCTCGTTGCAGGCATTCAAAACCTTGGCTAGTAACTAATTTAGATTCTCACTTGCTTATTTAGAAAAGGCGTTATCGATTCATCAAAATGTCACAAGCATAAGGTTCAATAATCTTTTCGGAGAACCTTATGTCGCACCCTAATTTTGATAATGATCTTGTCCTTAATACTTCTGACAACCCGCACTTTGAAAGCGTACTAGCCCAGTCACTTAAAAACCCATCACGACGCAACTTGTTGCGAGGTGGTATTGGTTTGGCTGGTCTTGCCATGCTCCCCGGTTGCGCCACATTGAATTCAGCTAGCACTGCTCTACCAACGAGCTTAAATTTCCCGCCTGTTGAAAAAAGTCTGCTCGACAACGTCTTACTGCCGCCTGGCTACCAATACAAAGTTTTACATGCCACTGGTGATGCCCTCAATCCTGCTTTGAGCGCTTTCTCAAATAAGGGAGTAGAGCGCGACGACTGGTCCCAACGTATCGGGGATCACCACGATGGTATGGACATTTATTTCATGGATGAAAATGGCAAGTACACAGAAAAACAAACAACCAGAGCAGTACTGTGTGTCAACCACGAAAGTTCAGCTGACGCCCACTTCATGCATGTCAATGGCCAAACTTCCAACAACATCAGCGGTAAAAAATTTACCCAATTTGGTGATTGGGACTTGGGTGCACGCCCTGAACATGAGGTACTCAAAGAGATCAACCAACACGGTGTATCGCTGGTAGAGATCATCAAAACCCCGCAAGGCTGGCAAATGAAGGAAAACTCGCCTCTCAACCGCCGCATTACAGCCCAAACACCTACACGAATCAGTGGGCCAAGAGCCATCATCGAAGACATTAGAAGCTTCATGGTCACCCGCTGGGATACTGCTGGTTCAATGGCTCGAGGCACCTTGAACAACTGCGGCCATGGCAAGACGCCTTGGGGTACGTATTTAGGTTGCGAAGAAAACTGGGCCTTTTATTTTCAATCCACTGGTGCGAGCTCCTCACTGCCTAGCAAAGAGTTGGCCTCCCGGAAAAGATATGGCGTAGCTTTTACCGCACCTTCTGCTGGAACTACCAAATCCATAAGCCAAGGCTGGCATACCGTATCGGCAACTGATGACCGATTCGCACGCTGGAATTTGGCTGTTGTAGGTGCAAATGCCGAGAAAGATTTCAGAAATGAGGCAAATACTTTTGGCTACAACGTTGAGATAGACCCTTTATCGCCAAATTCAACACCAGCTAAAAGAACCGCCATGGGCCGTTTTGCGCATGAGGCTGCGGTATGCAGTATTCCCAAGGCAGGTGAGCCATTAGCTTTTTACATGGGTTGCGATGCTCGCAACGAATATATTTATAAATTTGTAACTTCCGCAGTATGGGATCCAAGAGATGTGGGTCTCGGTTTATCAGCAGGAGACAAATATTTAAGCGAAGGCAAGCTCTATGTGGCGCGCTTTGATGCAACAGGCCAGGGAGAGTGGCTTGAATTGACGACCAATGACCCTAGGATTGCTAACAACAGTGCTTATAAATTTGCCAACCAAGCTGATGTTTTAATTAATGCGCGCCTTGCCGCCGATGCACTAGGTGCGACCAAGATGGATCGTCCTGAATGGGGCGCCGTGAACTATAAAAATGGTGAGGTTTACTTTGCATTAACCAACAACAATGCAAGTAACCGTACGCCTACAAAAACGGATGCGGCTAATCCTCGTGCTTATATGGATGTAGATGGTGTGAAAGGCTCTGGAAATCCCAATGGCCACATCATTAGATTCAAGGAACAAGGTCAACAATCTACGTCGAAAACATTTGCATGGGATATCTTCCTCTTTGGTGCAGAGGCTGACTCTGGAGACGCAAACTTGTCAGGCCTGACCGCTAAAAATGAATTTTCATCACCCGATGGGCTGTGGTTCAGCAAGGCCACCGGCATATGCTGGATTCAGACGGACGACAACGCCTTTACAGACGAATCCAATTGCATGATGCTTGCGGCCATTCCTGGACATGTCGGTGATGGGTCAAAAGTGACAGTCAAAAATAAAATGATGGTCTCTGGCGCAGAACAAACTGGAACCCAAGAAACTTTTGTGGGTGCAACATTAGGAGAATCGAAATTACGCCGCTTCTTGGTGGCTCCTGCTGGGTCAGAAGTAACTGGTTTGGCTGAAACTCCCGATGGATGCACCTTGTTTGTTAATATCCAGCATCCTGGAGAACTATCAAAACCTTTGGCCACCGGCTCTGCACCGCAAAGTCTTTGGCCAGGCAATCAAGGTTACGGTGTTCCGGGTAGGCCTCGCTCTGCGACTATTGTCATAACACGCGCAGATGGAGGTGTTATAGGTTTATAAAAAAGAGAGGGACTCATATGGTTAAAAGTTTTTGGTCCAAATTACTAACAACCATCTTGATCGGCATACAGAGTCCCTTGATTGGGGCCCAAACCGGGCCTATCAAAATAATCGTTGGATACCCTCCCGGTGCCACATCTGATTTACTCACCAGAATTCTGGCAGAGGCCATGTCTAAGCAGTTAAATGTGCCTGTTTTAGTGGAAAACAAGCCCGGTGCTGCAGGCCAGTTAAGCAACCTTGCTGTAAAAGCTGCGGCTCCCGATGGAAATACGTTAATGATGACCCCCGTGGCAACCATGTCCATATTTCCCCACAGCTATGCAGGACAAATCAAATACGATCCCATCAAGGATTTTGTACCCATAGCCCACTTAAGTAATTTTCAAATCGGCCTTGGCCTAGCCAATAAGGTGCCGGCAAACAATCTGAAAGATTATGTGGCTTGGGTGAAATCCAACCCTATGCAAAACAGCTTTTATGGTTCTGCGGCCTCAGGCTCTCTGCCGCACTTTATGGCCGTCATGTTTGCAAAATCTGCGGGAATCAACTTGGAGCATGTTCCTTATAAAGGTACGGCCTCGGCCATGCAAGCTTTGGCGGCTGGAGAAATATCGGCGCTGTCTACTGTCGCAGCAGATATTCAATCCTTGGTGGATGCTAAGAAAGCGAAACTCATAGCTGTAGCCGGAGAAAAACGCAGTATTCGTTTTCCAGATGTGCCAACTTTTAAAGAGCAAGGTTACGACTTAGTAGCAAACCCTTGGTATGCCTTGTTTGCACCTGCTGGCACTCCCTCAGCAATAGTCAATAACCTCGCAAAAGCTGCAATGGACTCTATCAATGACCCAGTGGTTCAGAAAAAACTCATCGATATGGAGTTAGAACCAACAGGTTTTGGACCTGAAAAATTAGGGCAAATTCTCAAAGCTGATTTAGAGAAATGGGGCCCTCCAATTCGTGAATCAGGTTTTAAACCTCAATAAATTAAGTCACTTTCAGATTAGCAAGAAAGGGGGTTACTAACCCCCTTTCGCGTATTTACTCAACGTTGTGGCATGTCGGCACTAGAGTAGCCCAAACTAACCGTAGCGTCAGCCGTAATGGGTGGCATAGCGTCATTCCAAAACTCCCATGCATGGCGCATCCGACTCTCCCAAGGCAAGTGAGGCGCTGTGCAATGCAAACTGAGAAAAAAGGGAACGCCTTCACGATTAGTGCGAAAGTTTTTTGCAGTAATTCACTCAAAGGGGTGTCACACCAAACACAACTACGTGGTCCGCTTGCAAGCGAATACCAATCCACTCTCCTACATGGTGGTCATGGTGGCTGGGGACATGGGCCATGACGGTTTGTCCACTGGCTAACCTTAGTGTGTAGAGGAACTCAGAACCGCGAAAGGCTTTACGAAGAATTTCAGCTTTTACGGGGGCTTCATCGTCATGCACGATATCGTCTGCGCGAAGCAGAACTTCGCAACTGCCATCTGTAGCAATCGGATTGTGGGCAAGATCTTCTTCTACATCTTTCAATTCACCCAACGGTGTCTGTAACACCACGTGCTGACCTTGCCTAAGTGCCTTAGCCGAAGCAAATACACCATGGCCAATAAATTCGGCGGCAAATCGGGTCTTGGGTCGGTGGTAGAGCTGGTAGGCGTCATCCCATTGCTCAAGTTTTCCCTTATTCATGACACCAATGGCGTCTCCCAAGGCAAATGCCTCCATTTGGTCGTGTGTGACAAACAAGGCAGTAATTTTTGCCAGCTGTAATATCTCGCGAAGTTCGTAAGCCAGACTTTCACGCAAATCTTCATCGAGGTTAGAAAACGGCTCATCCAGCAATAGCAATAGAGGCTCGGGCGCTAAGGCGCGCGCCAAGGCCACCCGTTGTTGTTGCCCGCCGGATAACTCATGCGGGTAACGCCGTGCTGCGGAGGTTAGCCCCACCAATGAAAGCATTTCATCTACACGCGCTTGACGCGCGGTGGCGCTGAATTGGGACAAGCCAAAAGCGATGTTTTTTTCTACATTGAGGTGTGGAAACAGGGCGTAGTCTTGGAAAACCATGCCTATACGACGTTTTTCTGCTGCCAAGTGCACATCTGCGCTACTGATAATTTCACCGTTCATGGAGATAGCGCCGCCACTTACCGGCTCCAAACCTGCAACGGCTCTGAGCAAAGTAGTCTTGCCACAGCCCGAAGGACCGATCAAAACACCCATTTGTCCTTGTTCCAAACCAAAGCGTACACGCTCGACTGCTGCTTGGTCCCGGCCTGGGTAACGTACTTGTAATTCAGACACATCTAAGAACATGGGCTCGATTGTAGGCAGGCATAAAACCCACTGCCTACAATCAAGGCTTACCCTAGCCCGCCTTAGCACCGATTTACGACATGCCTCTGACCACTGTTCTTCGCGGGTTCACCGTTTGGTTGCTCATCACTCCGGTCCTTATGGTGCTGGCTGCGTGGTTTCAGTGGGATAGCTCTTCCGCTGTTGTTTGGCAAGGTTTACTAGAAACCGTCTTGCCAGAGTACACGCTAACGAGTCTGCTTTTATGTCTGCTAGTGGCAATTGGAGTGGTGAGCATAGGGACTGTGGCCGCTGCAGCTGTCACTTTGTTTGATTTCCCGGGCCGCAAATCGCTAGGCTGGTTGCTGTTATTGCCCTTGGCCATGCCTGCGTATGTGGTGGCCTACGCTTACACCGATTTCTTGCAATACAGCGGGCCACTTCAAAACTGGTTGCGGTTGCAAACAGGTTGGCAAGGCGCCTTGTGGCCAGATGTTAGAAGCACATGGGGCGCCGCGGTGGTGTTGAGCTTGAGTCTTTATCCCTATGTATACCTGCTTTGTCGCAGCGCATTGGCTGAGCATGCACCGCAGTTAATGGAGGCTGCGCGTTTATTGGGTGCCCATTTGACTCGGCGTATCTTTAGCGTGGCACTTCCACTTGCCCGCCCTGCCATAGTCGCTGGTCTGGCGCTGGCCATGATGGAGACCTTGGCTGATTTCGGCGTCAGCAGCTACTTTGGCGTGCAAACTTTTTCCACCGGGATCTACAAAGCTTGGCTGGTTATGGATAACCGAGTTGCAGCTGCTCAGTTGTCAACTTTTTTATTGTTGATGGTAGCTTTGGTGCTGTGGCTGGAATATCGTTCCCAATCACGGCTACGGTTTGTGACCCGCCGCAGCGCCTCTCGTACCAACGAATCACAGGCACTGCGTCTGCATGGTTGGCACGCAATGTTGGCATTTGTTCTATGTGTGTTACCGGTGTTACTGGGCTTTGTCATCCCGTTATTGATCATGGGCCATGCGCTGTGGATGGGTAACCAGCAACAAGTTTTGCCATGGAAGGCATTCATGGGTTGGTTTTGGAACAGTTTGCAACTAGGTGGCATGAGCGCACTACTTGCCGTGGGTTTGGCATTGTTGCTGGCACACGGTTTGCGCACTCGCCCAACATGGTGGCGTCGCTTCAGCACACAGCTAGCTGGACTGGGCTATGCCATACCCGGCGTGGTCATAGTGGTGGGCTTGCTGTTACCGCTGGCATGGCTACAACAGCGTTGGCCAGACAGTGGTGTTGGTTATTGGCTGACGGCTACCCTACTGGGTCTGTTGTGGGCGTACTTGGTGCGCTTTATTGCGGTGGCTTTGCAAAGCATACAAAGCGGCTATACGCGCATTTCTCGCAGTACGGATGAAAGTGCCCGCATGCTTGGTTCTAGTGGGCATGATGTATTTTGGCGAGTGCATTGGCCTTTATTAAGACCGGCTGCAGCCTCAGCCCTACTTCTCGTATGGGTCGATGTGATGAAAGAGCTACCAGCCACTTTGGTGTTGCGCCCATTCAATACGGACACACTGGCAGTTATGGCCTACCAGCTCGCCCGCGACGAACGATTAGGTGAGGCGGCACTGCCCTCGCTTGCATTGGTAGCCGCTGGCTTGCTGCCCGTGCTGCTCATGGCCAGGGCTCAAAAAAAGTCTATAGAAGAGCCTTCTCAAACTTAATGCGAATAATTCGCATTAAGTTATAATGGCATTTTGTTTTCTAAAAAGGTGCCTTTATGCATTCAATTCACCCCTCCCGTTGGCTAGCTACTGCCCGGAAAGTTGGGGTCCTTAGTTGCTTTTTGATCGGCAGTTTGCCAGGATTTGCAGCGCAGGAGCAGGTTCTCAATCTTTATTCAGCGCGTCATTACGCTACCGACGAAGCGCTCTACAGCAACTTCACCCGTGCCACCGGCATCAAAATCAACCGCGTTGACGCTGACGATGCGGGTATCTTGGCGCGACTCAAAGCTGAAGGCTCAGCCTCACCTGCTGACGTGATCTTGTTAGTGGATGCAGCAAGGTTGTGGAAGGGCGAAATCGATGACCTTTTTGCACCAGTGCAATCCCCCGAATTGCTAAAGGCCATTCCAGAACATTTGCGCGCCAAGCAGCGCGCTGAAGGAACGAGTTGGTTTGGCTTGTCCACCCGCGCAAGGGTCATCGTTTATGACAAACAAAAATTCAAACCAAGTGATGTCGATACCTATGAAAAATTGGCAGATCCTAAATTTCTAGGGCGCTTATGCATTCGTTCAGGCTCACACCCCTACAACCTATCCCTGTTTAGCGCCATGCTCGAACACCTAGGCACTGCCGCCACAGAGAACTGGCTCAAGGGCCT
The DNA here is from genome assembly GCA_018969975.1 of Burkholderiales bacterium. Lineage (GTDB taxonomy): Bacteria > Pseudomonadota > Gammaproteobacteria > Burkholderiales > Burkholderiaceae_C > Limnohabitans. The sequence goes on along the minus strand of JAGWXI010000017.1, from coordinate 14,883 downwards.
GGTGGCTAATTTGGCTCGCCAACCCAAAGGTGGTGATACCGACCAAATCAAGGGGGTTGCCAGTGGTGAATGCGGCGTCGCTTTGGCCAATTCATATTACCTAGCAAGGCTATACCGAAGCGAAAACCCGCAGGATAAAACGGTAGTGGAACGCATCGGCGTTGTATTTCCGAACCAGTCAAGTTGGGGTACACACATCAATATCGCTGGTGGCGCCATGGCACGCCATGCTAAACACCCGCAAAACGCTGTTGCTTTTCTCAACTACCTGGTAAGCGAGCAAGCACAAAAATATTTCGCGGATGGTAACAACGAATGGCCGGTGGTCAAAGGCCTCAATATCAATAACCCGGCACTCAAAGCAATGGGTGGCACATCTTTCAAAAGTGAAAAACTAGACACCAGTGTGATCGGTATGAACCAAGTTAAGGTGCAACAAATGCTGGACAGGGTTGGGTTGCGTTGAGGAAATCAGTCTAGAGAAATTTTGGCGTAGGCTGCTACTTTTTTCCACTGCGCTACGTCGCCTTGCATAAAAAGTCCCATGCTTTGCCCATTAAGCCATGTCGGTTCAGCACCAGCTTTCAACATTGCTGCTTTGACTTCAGGCTGATTGGCGACGCGCTCCAGTGCTTGCTCTATTTTGAGTTGAATGGGTGCAGGCAAGCCCTCTGGGGCTGCAACTCCAAACCATGAAAACACCTGAAAGCCTTTCAAGCCAGCCTCCTCCATAGTCGGCACATTGGGCAATGCACTGCTTCTCTGGGGCGTGGTGACAGCCAGGGCCTTGAGCTTCCCGCCATTTATAAGCCCTAAAGCTGAAGGTAGGTTGTCAAACATCATGTGGACTTCATCAGCCATGACAGCGGTCAATCCAGCTGCCGCACCTCTGTAGGGTATGTGGGTTACGAAAATTCTAGCTTGGCTTTTATACAGCTCAGCGCTGAGGTGCAATGAGGTGCCTTGCCCGTTTGACGCGTAGTTGAACTGTCCAGGCTTGGCTTTTATGCGCGCTGTCAATTCTGCTACTGATGCAATACCCGAAGCGGGATTGACTACTAGAACGTTAGGAACACGTCCCAACAAGCCGATTGGAATTATTTGTTCAGGTTTGTAAGGCAACTTTGTGTATAGGGCTGGACTAATTGTTAGCGGCGGGGATGCCATCAGCAAGGTATATCCATCTGCTGAGGCTCTGGCTACCTCTGCCGCGCCTAAATTGCCACCAGCGCCAGGCTTGTTATCAATAACTAAAGCTTGGCCCAGCTCTTGCGCTAATTTGGGTGCGACCAAACGTGCCATGTTGTCAATCAATCCCCCAGGCGGGAAAGGCACTACCAATTTGATGGGTCTTGCAGGCCAAGCTTGTGCAATGGCAGATGAAGCGCCTAAGAGGAGCATTACCAACGAGGCACACGTTATCGATTTCCAGTTTTTACAGCGCATTTTTTCTCCTAGTTTTAATTTGTTCCACCGTCAACGATCAGATGATCTCAATTCGCATGAACATGCGACTTTCGACAATTTAGTAGACACACCTGAATCCTATGTAGACAGCATAAAAATCAGCTGATTTCCAGGCCTCAACATCCGCACGCATTTGTTCAGGTGGATACCACCATGAACCACCCAAAGTGCGTCTTAAATCACCCCTCGCATCGGAAGACCATTCCCACACATTACCTCCCATGTCAAAGAGTCCATTAACGCCGGACTGGGTTTGCATTGCTGGAGCAGCCCGTGGCCATGGATCCGGAAGACTCGTATTTGCGCCATTAGGAGTATTGCCTGTTGTCCACTCATAGGTTTTTCCTTTAATCCACGGTTGGGGCGGCTGGGGACGCGATTCAGTAAATCCAGCGCTTAGCCATTCTTTGGCAGTTGGGAGACGGCCTTTAGCCCAATTGCAATATTTTTGAGCTTCGTAAAAATTTAAATGCACGGCTGGAAGTTCACGTGATGAAGGCTCCTTGCCTTCTGGTCTTTGCCAAGTCCAACCCGCTCTGCGCTGCCATCCTCCCACAAACTCAAAGCCACCACCTTCACGCTCGGCCTGTGTAAGCAACCCAGTATCTTTGACAAAGCGTTCAAATTGGGAAATGGTTACTTCCGTTTTGTCAATAAAGAAGCCACCTAAATCATCTACACGAACACGCTCTGCAGTTTGTGCCTGTGCAATAGTGACAAAAAAGGCGACTAGACCCCAATAATGCATAGAAAAATGAAACTAAATTGAAATTGGCCTGTATCTTAAATAGAAAAAATTTAAAACAAAGGAAATTTGAATAGCTGCCAGCCACGTAGCAAAACAAACCAATGCTGCCATGTGAAATCCCTGTAGTTCAAGCATTTTCCAAATACCAGTGAATGTGATGATTACAAAAAAATGTGAAACAAAAAAAGCATACGATGCATTGCTTGATAAAGAAAGTAGCCGGGCAAAATAGGTGTGCAAGAAGTAATTTTTTTGCACAAAAAATATCAAAAATGCTGTTGAAAAAATTACATAAGATTTGAATGCAGTTTGAGATACAGCGTCTATCCCTAACAAAATAAGCAATGACAAGAAAAAGTAGAGGTTCAATCTGTTTTTTCTACCTAGATATGCAAGTACTCCTACGCCATAGGCTTGTATGAAATACAGGGCGCAGATATCGTAACGACTGTCCTTACTCCATATAAACAAAGAAATGATGGATGCCACGAAAACCACAAGTCCCATAATTTCCAAATCGAAACTAGCAGTAAATCGCGATAAAAGAAATACGGTCAAAGCTAAGGTATAAAGTTGTAGATCTATTGAGACATACCAAGCTCCAGCAGAAAGCGCAGGAACGCCAAATACATCTTGTAGCAAAAGCAGGTGGGCCGCTATTACGTGTATCGAAGGAATTGCTGAGACCCAAAGCTCGTCTTTTAAAACTGATTGCCACGCAACTGTGACGACAATTACCGCTAAAAGTGAGAAAAAATACAAGGGAAGTAATCGTGCACAGCGCTTGTAAATTAAATGCGGCAAACTAAATGTGGATCTTTCATGAAATAAATGTTGTGCGCACAAATATCCGCCCACCACCAAAAAACTTGATACCGGCAACCTAGCGTAGATAAATAAAAAATCTATGACTTGAGGAAGTTCAATTTCCAAAACTTTAGCCATCGGCGAGTAAAGCGCCAAATGGTGAAAAAAAATCAATTGCGCTCCAAAGACTTTCAAACAATCAATTGGTAAAGACCGGTGTGCAATCATTGTGGCAGTACCACATCGCAACTATCCTTGTGAACACTTCTTGGATACTCTCTGGTAGTGTCAATACATCCGCCATCTTGGTAAACGCCTGAGGGGTCTCTGTACTTGGTCATCAAAGCAAGTATGCGAGAGGTCTGCGCAGGATCGGCGAGAGTTTCATCAACTTTTTGGTTGACTATCGTTTCATCCATCACCATTTTTCCTTTGTCGTCTAGTACAACTCCATCTCTCCAGAAATAAATTTCCAAGCATTTCTGTTGCAAGCTATAGGGTTTTTCACGATCCCAAAAGTTACTGAAAAGTCCCTCCCCCAGATAAAGCACCCAAGATCCCTCATAGCCCTTAACGTCCGACGATTTTTCATCAGGGTTCTTAAACCACAAGCGATCCCCTGGAACATAGTATTTAGTTGGAAGGGGAATATCCATAGAACCGTATTCATGTAAATAAACCATGTGGAATTGCTCGGATTTAATTGCAAATCTTCTATTGACGGACTCGATTTCATGCAGCAACTCCGGATTAGTATGGAGTGACTCCTGCGCAAGCGCTAAAAGAATGACGTACTCTGAAGCCCGATAGCAAGAAAAATCGTAAAGCGCACCAGTAGTTTCAGGTTGTGTTGCCGCGAGAAGTGCCGTTATCAGGTTGGCGCTTTCTTTTAATGTGTAGCCTGTTTCTTCTTCATACTTCCAGAAATCGAATGGCCTCTCTCCTGCCTCGGTATTGAATGCAACCGCTGTCTTTCTTGCGTTTTGTATGAGGTATTTTCTAACCCTGATATGCGAACTCAAACAATCGACCGACTTAAATGCAAAAGTAAACGGGGACATCAACAACGAAACCAGTATCTCCATTTCATCCAAATCATCAGCAGAAAGAGTAAATTTCCCGGAGATGATTCTCCTGATGTCAAGCGTACTAAATTGTGGACACCACGTATCTGCAATCTCTTTTTTAAGTTTGATGGTAGCTTTAAATTGATCGCTAGCAAATTGAGTTGACAAGTCGATTAAGTTACTGACTTGGTGTGCTTCTAAAAATTGAGTGATTTTTGATAAGGTATCTTTAGACTTCGCATCCACCCCTGTGATCTCTATGCCTCTTATTTGAAGTAATGGATACAAAGACAAGCGATCTGCTTCTTCTTGAGATTTCATGAGACCTCCCACCACAAGGTTTAGTCAACTTTGTTGTGATTATGCTATTAAACAAATTGGATCTCGAATTGATCTCTAAGCCCTACCCAATTGTCTGTACGAGGGTTACTATCTAGCTCTAAAACTTGGTTCTATCACGTGCAAGCTTAGGAGATGCAAATGGATAAAAAACAACTCAGCTCGTTAGAAATTGAACAAAAACTCCAAGGTCTTGACAACTGGGTGCTGGAAGCAATCAGCAAAAGCATATGCAAAGAGTGGGAGTTTGAAAGCTTCAAAACGGCTATGCGTTTTATAGTCAGTGTTGGCGATATTGCAGAAAAACTAAACCACCATCCAGAGTTCGTATCCGTCTACACAAAAGTGCAGATTCGGTTAACAACACACGACTCATCTGGACTGACAAACAAAGATTTCAATCTGGCTACAGAAATTGACCAATTAGTGGAACGGGATTTTCGCAATGTAGCGAAGAACCGCTGAAGCTTGCTAGCAAGCATTCTGATTCAGGTTAACCATCAGCAATCACAGAGCTTCTTTTTGAATAAGTTTTGAATTCTTGGACGAATTTTTAAAAATTTCTCGTATCCAAATTCCATAAAAGCAAGAGCACCTGGAACTTTTGCAATTGCAGCGAGTCGGCTCCATTGCGGTAGTTGCTGCCAAATGTGCACAAATGCCTCAGCCCCACTGATCAAACCTCCGTCAGGCTTGATTACATGGAGCCTTTTCATCAAAATGTCTTTGTCAGTTCCTGGCGGGGGGATGAAATCAGGCAATGAAATGTCAACCCATTTTATTTTTTCCGCTGGTGAAATTTTTTGGTATTGGTTAATTTCAAACCGACAAAGAGGACAGGATCCGTCAAAGAAAACGGTGGTTGCTGAGGAAATAGCTTGCATGGATTTAGGCAGCACGTAATTGCATGAAGTTGGATAAATCAAAGACCGAATTAGGGGCAACGGGCAGAGCTGGCTTTTGCAAAGGCTTGAAGTGAAAACTCAAACTCGATGAGGATTGCGTATCGTTTTCAAAGGAAACCTCAGACATATGTTTAACCACCTCGGATAAGGGATAGGTTTCCAAAAATATGCGCTTGGCTTTGTCTAGTTGAACATGCAGTTCAAAAGCCGCCAAAAACTCTGCGCTGTGGTTGTGGTGATTTGGTTCGACCTCTTCACTGGTAAAGCAAGACACAACATCCCAAACGGAAAGGCTTGCGATAGCTTGTTGCAGCTGATAACCACCTCCTGGCCCACGATGCGCTCTCAGCAAATCCGCTTCCTTCAAGTCTTTCATCAAACTTTCCGTAAAAGACACCGAAAGACCGAGTTGCCTAGCCAATCTTGACGTAGTTATAGGCTGATGCCTTGGTGCAGAAGCGATCAAACCGATAACATTGATTCCATGTATTGCACGACTATTGAGCATATAAACTCCTAATTGAATTGAATTTGCATAGGTAAATTTAACACACGAATAGATTTAATGCTATTATTGCGGATAAATTCTTGTATTTAATTACTCATTATTTACTCAAAAAGCTATGCATGAAAAATACCACCCCCACACACCTATGCACAAAATTGGTGCAGTATCGAATTTAAGCGGGGTACCTAGTCCTACCTTGCGTATATGGGAAGTGAGATACAACACTTTCCAACCCATGAAAACCGAAGGCAAGCACCGCCTCTACTCTGACGATGACGTACTCAAAGCAACGCTTCTGAAACGACTCACAGAGCAAGGGCATGCAATTAGCAACTTGGCTAATCTATCTTCTCATGCGCTCAACGATTTGCTGATGCAACAGCAAAGCTCCAATCAATTTCAAGTGCAAAGGCAAACAGAGGACCGAACCATATCAATGGCAATTGTTGGTTTGGCACTAGCAGGACGGATTGAGTCGAAAAAATTCACTTTGAGCTTTAACAACCATGAAATCAAAGTCAACCATATTTTTAATGACTTGCCAGATGCGCTTGCAAGCTCTTTCGAAAACCCAAGCCAAATATTGCTCATCAAAACCAACTCCCTCCATGCAGGCCTTGAAATTGATATCCACAAAATAGCGAAAAATTGCCAGGCTCTTCAAGTCATAGTTCTCTACAACTATGGTCAGCAAAACATCATTGATTCGATGAAACGCTCGGGGATGATTGTTCGTCGAGAACCAATTTCTGACTCTGATTTAGCTGACTTAATTAATTCAGTTTTATTGGTAGGTGCCCAAGGAAAGTCCAGCGGTCTAGTGGTCGGCACATTGATACCGCAACGCAAATACAGTGACGCAACCCTTTCACGGGTAGCTGGTATATCTTCAAATGTTTTATGTGAGTGCCCGCGCCATGTAGCTGAAATCATCAGTCAATTAGCAAGCTTTGAACAATACAGCTATGAATGTCTCAATAAGTCAACCCAAGACGCCCACCTCCATGCCTATCTCTGTTCGGTATCTGGTTCTGCTAGGGCTCTTTTTGAAAATGCCTTAGAAATGGTGGCTAAGCACGAGGGCATTGAACTCACAGATGCTGCCCAAGAATGACTTTTCGAGGCAATAAAAGCTTTCTCCCCAGCAAAATGTGCTTTGCTTGCGGCAAAACCATGACTTGGCGAAAAGCTTGGGCAAAAAATTGGGAGCACGTGCGCTACTGCTCAGATGCATGCCGAAAATCTAAACCTACTACCCCAAAGGATAAAGTTTGAAGTCCTCCGTCAGAAACCTGATCTTAGTTCTAGGTGATCAATTAAACGAAGATTCCTCTGCCTTCGACAACTTCGATCCCCAGCAGGATGCTATTTGGATGGCGGAAGTTTCCGAAGAATCTACCCATGTAATGTCTTCTAAGCAGAGGACTACCTTGTTTTTAAGTGCCATGCGTCATTTCGCGGAGTTACTTAAAAGTAAGAAATGGCCAATTATTTACACAGCGCTTGAAAGTAAGGGAAATACTGGAACATTAGCGGGTGAATTAGAAAAAACAATCAAGCACCAAAAGCCCAAACAACTCATCATGACCATGCCTGGAGAGTGGCGTGTACTTCATAGCTTGGAGGCAGTTGCAAAAAATTTTGGTCTGCCATTGGACATTCGCCAAGACCGCCACTTTATCAATACCTTAGAAGAATTCACGCAGCACCTCCAAGGCCGAAAACAAATTCGACTTGAGTTCTTCTACCGTGAAATGCGACATAAGGCAAATATATTGATGAATGGAAATAAACCCATTGGTGACAAATGGAACTTTGATACCGAAAACAGAGGTAGTTTTGGCAAAGGAGGGCCACCGTCCCTTCCTCAACCAACACACTTTGCCCCTGACGAAATCACCCAAGACGTTATTAAATTAGTTGATCGCCAATTTTCACACCATCCAGGTTCTGTCAGCACTTTCCGCTGGCCCGTTACACGACAACAAGCAAAAAAATCACTAGATGACTTTATAACGCACCGCCTACCGAATTTTGGGAAATACCAAGATGCAATGTGGGAAGGCGAGGTATGGCTCTTCCATTCCCACCTGTCTTCTTCGCTGAATTTAAAACTCATCCATCCCACAGAAGTGATGAACGCCGCGCAAGATGCCTACCATCGCCAGCTTGCGCCTCTTGAGGCTGTCGAGGGTTTTATCCGACAGATTCTTGGTTGGCGTGAATATGTACGCGGCATCTATTGGACGCATATGCCCGAATATGTGCATAGAAATGCCATGCATGCGCATGCGCGATTACCTGATTTTTTTTGGACTGGTAAAACAGACATGGCCTGTCTGCGCGACGCCATTAACTTGACGCTCGATCATGGCTATGCGCACCATATTCAAAGGTTAATGGTTACCGGTCTTTACGCTCTATTGCTGGGTGTCAATCCCCAAGAGGTGCATGCTTGGTATCTTGGTGTTTACGTCGATGCCGTTGAGTGGGTAGAGGTACCAAACACCCTAGGTATGAGTCAATACGCGGACAACGGACTGATGGCAAGTAAGCCCTATATCGCCAGTGGAAAGTACATCGATCGTATGAGCAACCACTGCAAAGGATGTAAGTTCAATCCCTCTGAGTCGACAGGAGAAAGCGCATGCCCGTTCACTACCCTTTACTGGGACTATCTAAATAAACATGCAGAGGTTTTATCCAAAAACCCGCGTATGTTGATGCAACTTAAGAATCTCAACAGATTAACTGACAAAGATAAAGAGGCTATAACAGTGCAAGCCCAGAAACACAGGCAATCCCTGGTGATTTAATTGCTATGCAGCTAAAACAAAGGCATTTGACGAGAATGCAATAAATAGTCTGCAACAAATTGCGCAAGCAATACGTGATGCCTATTTTCATGCCAATGGGGTTGCATGTACTTCTTAGCGTACCAATTTATCTGACTCTCCAAATGACAGCCCACTAAACCTACAGATCCTTGCACGATTGCCATGGGATCCCCGTTTGCATAGGTAGCGACCGTATCAAAATTTCCGCCGATAAAAGTAGGACCGTCATAAAAATACATCCTGTGTTGTTGACCTCGCCACCCAACCACAGCAGTAGTTCCGTAAGAAGAGCGAATATCAGCGCCGGGCTGCTTGATGTATTGCTTACACCGTGTATTTTTTAAAAGATTAAAGTAATACGCATCAGCCCAGTAAGCACCCATACAAATACCAAGGTACTTTCCACCTCTTTGCATAAAAGCGCGCACATCTGGCAAATTAGGTTTAAGAATGCCACGAAAAGTCGTGGCGTCCCCGTCACCTCCTGGAAACACCACCAAATCAACATCATCAAAAAAACTCTCACTCACCTTATGGCGGGTAAATAATTTGATATCTGCTAGCTGAGACAAAGCGGCGATCACACCGTTTACCGAGTCAGTAGAACAGGTGGGGTGGTGCAAAAAAAGAGCGATTTTTTTCTTCAACCGACTCAAAACTCAAAGCGTGTTAAGCACAACTAGTTGCTCTGCTAGAGCCAATAAAGCCTTACTGGGGTATGGGAACAGAAGACCATGAAACCATTTGCCAGCCTGAGGCTCTCTTAGCCCATACTTGCAAGTAACGGCTCATAATTACTTTTTTAGTTCCGCTGACTTCAACATCAATTCGAAGGTCACCGTTGACCAAAACAACGTCTCCTATGACTCTAAATGCGCGTTGTAAAACTTGCAAACCGTGATAGATGTAATGCCCGCTTTCAAGTTTTTCAAGGTACTGCTTTTTATCTTCTTGGACTGCACTGGAATGCACATAGAGTAGGTCTTCGCCAATCAAGGTTGCTAAAGTTTTGAAGTCTCGCGCAAGCGTTGCTTGACACCTTTTGGCATCTAAAGATTCAATCTCTTGAATTACATCGTTATCGCTCATAAATACTATCTCCTTTTATAGGGGTTACATGAATAAATAAAGCCAACACAATTGGGGATTCATTATGCAGGGCATTGGGTGCGTGCCAACCGGTCGTGGTGTCAATGCATGGCAATTTCATATGGCACTGAAAAAGTAGACAAAATTTGTTCAGCTGCTTGACGATCTTCTTGCGAAGCTTCTCGCAAATGCAACTTGGTCAACAAACCACTGCCTCCGGTATTGACCATGTCTATGGTCCAAGCACACTTCAATTTTTGTAATTCGCTTTCAAAAACCCGCTTAGCAGCGTCCATTTGCAAAACATGCTTCATAGGTTTGCCTACCGACGTCAGCGGAAGCTTATCCAATATGAAGATTTCTTTAGGTACTGCAGGTCTCTCTGGAATACGTTCACTCGCAAAACTGAGTAGTTCTTCCGTGGAAACGTGCATGCCTGGATGAAGTTCCACATAGGCAATTGGTAACTCTCCAGCATGGGCATCTGGTTTACCAACTGCGGCAGCTAATGCCACGTAGGGTGACTGCAACAAGGCTTCTTCAATCAGACCAGGTTCGATGTTGTGACCACCACGAATAATCAGGTCTTTTTCTCTGCCACTGATTCGTAAATAGCCATCAGCATCCATGCTGCCTAAATCGCCGGAGACAAAAAAACCATTTGGTAAGAATGCGCCCTTGTCTTGGCTGGAATCTAAGTACCCACCTGCAACACCAGGCCCTCCCACCAACACCATACCGATCTCATCGATCGCACAATCGCGCAATATTGTTCCGCCCTCCCCCATCTTCACGATACGCAGTTTGACGTAAGGAATACGAATCCCAGAACAGCGTCTTCTCACTTCACCGTCACGCGGATCGAGGGTGCAATGACTCGTGTTTTCAGTCATGCCATAACTTTGAAGCACCTGAGCGCCCGTCACCTCGGCTACGCGGTCTTGCACGGCTGGCGCCATGGCAGTCGAACCCGTAGCGAAATAGGGACGCAGTGAAGAGATGTTCTCCGTGGTTGGCGGATTTTTCGCAAGAACCGACAAGGTAGTAGGTACGCCCGAGACTTGCGTGATAGAGAATCGTTCGATGTAGCGCCAATAATTGGCGATATAGGTTTTATCTCGCGCTCCAAAAATACTAGGGATCACGGCAGTGTTACCGTTAGCAGTGTTGACAAGCCCACGCACTAACAAGCCCCCAATATGAAAGAGAGGGGTGTCTGATAACACTACATCGTCACGGGTAAAGGCAAGACCGTTATTCGCAGCCCAATGCCTGAACACCATGCCTGCGTGCAATATCTTGACAATCTTGGGATGTCCCGTAGTGCCGCCTGAGTGGACATAACAAGCGACGCTATCACGTTGCGCTGTTTGGCGTTCGAATGTCAGTCGGTCTCCGGGGTGCTCAGATGCGGCAGCAAGCAAATCGTCTTGGGACGGCTTGCTAAACGCCTCATGCAAAGTCAATACCTGAGGCGGGTTCGGCTGCTTTGAAACCGCTAACCGTACGTTTTCCCAAATAGAAAAGCCTGGGGTCGGACCTAATGCAATCACCATCTTCACTTCTGCGCGTTGCATCAAGTCTGCCAGGCCGTTGGCATCCAGCATCCAGTTAATAGGAAACAACCGAACTGCCAGTAAGCCTCCAATCATGGTGGCAAAGAGCCCTGGGACTGTGGGTGAGACAACGGCTACTACATCATCAGAGCCAAGGCCTCTAGCACGTAAAAGATTGGCGCATTGAATAGCACGATGTTCTAGCTCGCCAAATGTCCAAGTTCGCACTTCACCATCGACATTGCCGTTGTGCGTGGCATACAAGGCAACTCGATTCGGATCATATCGACATCCATCTAGCAAGTTCAAGGCGAAATCCCACCGCGTGATGCGTTGCTCAAGAGGAATATTTTCAATGGCTTCGATATCAGCCATGTTGCGCAGCGGCTCGTAGTGGTCTTTTAAAACACCAGCTCCAAGTAGGTGTTGACTCATAGCGCCCCCGCCAGTAACAAGGTGCGCTCTGCCAATCGCACATTGGCGTAATCAACCATCATGCCCTCAAATTTCACTGCGCCTACACCACGTGCCTCGCCTTCACGAAACGCCGCAAGCAAACCACGCGCATAGGCAACCTCTGCCTCACTAGGAGAAAAGACAGTGTGCATAACATCGACTTGGGTGGGATGGATAGCCATCTTGCCCACAAAGCCCAACTCGCGCGCAATCAAGCATTCTTCGCGCAGCATGTCGGTATCTTTGAGGTTCATAAACACACCATCGACCAGCCACTGCACACCAGCAGCACGCGCGTCAACTACCAGTTTGCTGCGCGGATAAGCCAAGGCCAAACTGCGTGGTGTCCAACGTCCACCTAAATCAACCATGAAGTCGCCTTGCTCCGCGCTGGCCAATGCTAAACCAATGACCCGCGGTGAGGCTTTTGCAATATCAAACCCATTGCGAAGACCTAAGCAGGTTTCTATCAAAGGCAATATCGACAAAGTGCCTTCTTGCATGTTGTGTTTGGCTTCAACGTCTTTCAGGGCTTTGGCCACGATTTGTATATCGTCTGCGTCATCGGCTTTGGGCAACACAATGCCAGCCACATTTAGCAAACTACTTGCGTTGGCCAAGACTTTTAAATCAGCTAATGAGTCACCCGCTCTTGGATTGCTGATACGTAAAAACATAGGCTTCTTTAAACCTGCAGCCAGCGCATCGGCGATATTTTTACGGGCTTCGTCTTTGGCGTTTAAGGGGACCGAGTCTTCTAAGTCAAAAATCATGGCGTCTGCATCGCCGAGTTGTGCTTTAGCGAGCAACTCTGGACGACTGCCAGGCGCGAACAACAGGGTGCGATACATCTTGATGGGCTGACTATCCATAACTTATTGACCTTTCCAAACAGGCGCACGTTTTTCTAGAAATGCCTTAGGCCCTTCTTTTGCGTCATCGGTGGTGTAGAGAAATGATGCTAAATCTTGCTCCAAGCGAAGACCGTCCGCCAATGTCAAGTCTGCACCTCTGTGCACCGCTGCTTTCGCGCTGCGCACGGCAATGGGTGCGTTGGCGGCCATTTGCTCGGCGAGCTGTGTGGCTTTGGCTAACAAATCATTAGCAGGCACCACGTATTCAACCAAACCCATGGCAAGCGCTTCATGGGCTGAAACAGTGCGTCCCGTCAAAATCATGTCCAAGGCGCGGGCAGTTCCCACACGGCGTGAAAGGCGCTGTGTACCACCATTGCCAGGCATCAATCCACGCTTGACTTCGCCAAAGGCAAATGTCGCTTCTTCTGCCGCAAAAGTCAGGTCGCACAAAAGTGCGAGTTCTACACCACCACCAATCGCCAAACCATTGACCGCCGCGATGATGGGCTTATCAAACGCGGCAATGCCTTCGTTGTTTTCCCATCGGTAGCGCTTCATTTCTGCCACAGGCATATCTGCATTTGTTTTAGCAAATTCGCGCAAATCCATGCCGGCAGAAAACGCTTTGTCTCCGCTACCTGTCAATACCACAGCCCCGGTTACTGCGTCACGGCGCAAAGCGTCCAAGGCTTGGCGTAATTCACTTCGCATTTGCATATTGATCGCGTGCATAGCGTCGGGTCGGTTGAGCGTCAACGTAGCAACGCGTCCGTGTTTTTCGACTTGAATGGTCTCGAAGGTGATAGTGTTCATAGGCTCAAATTGGTTGTCCAAATATAGAATACCCCAAACAGGTCATTACACCTGTAGCCTGTTTGTCACCACTACCTATGAATTTTGGAAACACCAGCGATCAGGAGTTGATGCTCCAGTCCGTACGCTCTTTGTTAGACGACGTCTGCAGCATGGACTACGCCGCTAAATGCGACATCAACCACACCCCTCCCAGAGAAGCTTTCAACGCGATGGCGCAAAACGGCTGGCTGGGTTTGATTGCACCTGAGTCCTTTGGTGGATCCGGCGGTTCACCCACCGACCTCGCCTTGGTTTTGGAAGAAACGGGACACCATTTTGAAGAGCTAGGCTTGTGGCTGTTTCGCAGCTTCACCTACGGTTGCTATGCCATCTTGCAGCACGGCACCGATGAGCAAAAGCAACGCTTCGTGCCAGGCGCGGCCAATGGAAAGTTGTCTTTTGCTTTCGCGCTGTCAGAGCCTGATTCGGGTTCTGACGCCGCATCACTGAGAACCCGTGCCGTGATCGATGGCGACTATTTCATCGTCAACGGACGCAAGCAGTGGACATCCGGTATGGACATCGCCGACTACGCTTTGGTAGCTCTGCGCACCAACGACTTAGGCAAAAAGCAATTGGGTATCAGTACCCTCATGATCGATACCAAACTACCAGGCATCGAAGTGCGCAAGATTGCCACTTTAGGCCAACACGCGATTGGAACGACCGAGGTCACCTTTACCGACGTGCGCGTGCCTCGCACTGCTTTGCTCGGACAACTCGACCACGGTTGGGCTGTCTGCGAAGACACTTTGCGTTATGAACGTCTGTGTCTCTCCGCTGTGCGCATTGGCGCTGCGCGTCAAGCATTTGAATATGCGCTGGACTATGCCAAGACCCGCCACCAGTTTGGCAAGCCGATTGGTAGCTTTCAAGTCACACAGCACAAGTTTGCCGATATGAAGGTGATGCTCGACACATCCTTCACCATGGTGCGTCGCTACGCGTGGTTGATGGAAAACGGCAAAGCCGAACGTGCTGACACGGCTGTGATCAAGTACTACATTGCTGAGTCTTATAAAACTATTTCGGACATGTGCCTGCAAATCCTTGGGGGATACGGCTACAGCATGGAATATCCGATGCAACGATTCTTCCGCGACTCGCGCTTGGCCACCATTGGCGGCGGCACTTCTGAGATTCAAAAGAACATCATTGCTTCTACTTTGGGGCTTTGATACACGACGCCTTGGCTATTGCTAAGGCGTGTTCAAAAGGTTCCCTCTCCACCACTTGCGTAACCAAGCCCCACCGCTGGGCTTGTTCAGCATTAAAGGGCCGCCCAGTCAATGTCGCATACGCCAATCCGCGTGGTGACATCACCTCGCCTACTGCTTTGAGGATCTGCCCTCCAGCGACAAAACCAAAATTGATTTCGGGCAAACCTAACTT
>JAGWXI010000098.1 GCA_018969975.1 Burkholderiales bacterium | reverse complement strand
GCTACATGGTCGACTTCGCAATTGAAAGCGATGATGCCGCCAAAAGCAGATGTCGGATCTGTTTGAAATGCTTTTTGGTAAGCGGTAAAAGCATCTTTGCCTAAGGCAACGCCACACGGGTTGGCGTGTTTCACGATAACGCATGCAGGTGTATCGAAGCTCTTAACGCATTCCCACGCCGCATCGGCGTCAGCAATGTTGTTGTAAGAGAGCTCTTTGCCTTGCAATTGTTCGCCAGTCACCAGTGAACCAGGCGCCGGATACAAGTCGCGGTAGAACGCAGCTTGCTGGTGCGGGTTCTCGCCATAACGTAAGTCTTGCAGCTTGATAAAGCTCGCATTGGCTTGGGCAGAAAAACGTGCGCGTGTTCCGTCTTCTAAATTGATGGACGACAAGTAGTCACTGATCGCAGCATCGTAATTGCTAATAGCGTTGAAAGCTGCGACTGCCAAGGCGAAACGAGTGCTGTCTGACAACTTGCCATGCGCTTTGAGTTCTGTCAACACAGTGGGGTATTGGCCTGCATCGGTCAACACCGCCACATGCTTCCAGTTCTTAGCAGCGCTACGCACCATGGCGGGTCCGCCAATATCGATATTCTCGATAGCATCTTCTAAGGTGCAGTCAGGTTTGGCTACGGTGGCAACAAATGGGTAAAGGTTGACCACTAACAAATCAATGGTGTCGATGCCGTGTGCCGCCAATGCAGCCATGTGCTCTGGCACATCACGTCGCGCTAACAACCCACCATGCACTTTGGGATGCAAAGTTTTGACACGGCCATCGAGCATTTCAGGAAAGCCAGTAACTTCGGCTACTTCTTTGACAGGCAAGCCCTTCTCAGCCAAGAGCTTGGCCGTTCCGCCGGTGGATACCAATCCAATGCCCAGGTTGTGCAGGGCTTGGGCTAATTCAACGATTCCAGTTTTATCGGATACAGAAATGAGTGCGTGCATGGAAACGCTTATTTGATGAGTTTGTGTTCGAGCAGTTTTTTACGCAAGGTATTGCGGTTAAGACCTAACCAATCGGCTGCGCGCGATTGGTTGTGATCGGCGTGATGCATCACCACTTCTAGCAAGGGTTTTTCTACAACGCGGATGACGAGATCATGCAGGTTATTGGGTTCGGTGCCGCTGAGGTCATCGAAATAAGACTGCATGCTGGAGCGCACAGCATCTTCAATATGTTTTTTACTCATGGGGGGCTAAGGCTAACGATTCACTAGAAACAAGGGGAGGGGGTAAACGCTCAAATTGCGCAGCCAATGCATCAAAAAACTCTGCAACAGCATGGTGTTGGGCTTGCGCGTTTTCTAAAGTATTCATATGGCGGCGAAATGCGTCGCCATGTGGCAATTGGTGCACATACCAAGCAATGTGTTTGCGCGCACTACGCACACCGCTGTCTTCGCCGTACAAGGCATAGTGGTCTTGCAAATGGTCTAACAACAGACGGCGCACTTCCATCACTAAAGGCTGTGCCAAGTGTTCACCCGTCTCTAGGTAATGCGTGATTTCTCTGAATATCCATGGCCGTCCTTGGGCTGCACGGCCGATCATCACGGCATCGGCACCTGTGCTGCGCAACACGGCGCGGGCTTTTTCGGGAGAGTCGATATCACCATTGGCAACGACAGGAATTTTCACCGCTTGTTTGACTGCAGCGATCGTGCTGTATTCCGCTTGACCGCTATAGCCTTGTTCACGGGTACGGCCATGTACGGTGAGCATTTGAACGCCCACGTCTTCGAATCTGCGCGCCAGCGTGACGGCGTTTTTATGTTGTTGGCACCAGCCCGTGCGCATCTTGAGTGTTACTGGCACGCCTAAAGGCTGCGCAGCGTTGACCACGGCTTGCACGATGGACACCGCTAAGGTTTCGTCTTGCATCAAAGCAGAACCCGCCCATTTATTACAGACTTTTTTGGCAGGGCAGCCCATATTGATATCGATGATTTGCGCACCGTGCGCGATGTTGTAGCGCGCTGCGTCAGCCATCATCGGCGCATCAGTGCCTGCGATTTGTACGGCGATGGGACCGCTTTCACCCGTGTGGTCTCTGCGGCGTGAGGTTTTGAGGCTCTTAAATAAGTCTGGTCGCGAGGTCACCATTTCGCTCACGGCATAGCCCGCACCGAGTTGCTTGCACAACATACGAAACGGCCTGTCGGTCACTCCAGCCATGGGCGCGACAAACACAGAGTTTGCTAATTCAAATGAACCGATACGCATGGGGTGTGTGAACTATCGAAAGAGAGGTGTTGCTGAAAAAGGAGGCACGATTCTACATGCCCAAAATTTCAGCAAATGTCATACAGGAAAACTACACTATTTCGATGAATGATTGGTTCACATCCTTGCTGACTACTTTTTCTTTGCCCGAATATGGTCTGTTTGCGGTGTTTGTGATGTCTTTTATTTCTGCCACTTTGTTTCCCATGGGTTCAGAGCCGATCATGTTTGGTTTGCTCAAGGTCAATCCTGAAATGTTTTGGCCTACTGTTTTGATAGCCACAGCAGGTAACACCCTTGGCGGCGCATTTGGTTGGTGGACTGGGTACGTAGCCCATAAATTGCGCGACACCATCACCCATAAAGAAACTTCCGGGCACGACATACGCATCTTGAACTGGCTTCACAGTTTTGGGCCAAAAACTTGTTTACTTAGCTGGCTGCCCGTAGTGGGCGACCCTATGTGCATCTTGGCAGGATGGATTGGCTTGCCATTTTGGCCCTGCATTGCTTATATGTGTATTGGAAAATTTTTACGCTACGCCCTCTTTATGGCAGGCTTGTTGACAATTTTTCCTGAACACTGGGTTACCTAACTTTAAGAAGAGAACAAGAAGTTCATGACATCGCCATCTTTGACCACATACTCTTTGCCTTCAGCGCGCATCTTGCCCGCATCTTTCGCACCCTGCTCGCCCTTGAAAGTGATGAAGTCATCAAACGCAATGGTTTGTGCGCGGATATAGCCTTTTTCGAAATCGGTGTGAATAACACCTGCAGCTTGGGGGCCTGTATCGCCTACGTGGATGGTCCATGCACGCACTTCTTTGACGCCTGCTGTGAAATAAGTTTGCAAACCCAACAAGCTATAGGCAGAACGAATCAAGCGGTTCAAGCCTGGTTCGGTTTGTCCTAGCTCTTCTAAAAACATTTGGCGGTCTTCGTCGCTCATTTCGCTCATCTCAGCTTCGAGCTTGGCGCAGATAGCCACAACTGGCGCTTTTTGCGCAGCAGCATAGTCTTTGAGTCGCTCAAGCAATGGGTTGTTCTCAAATCCGTCTTCAGCAACATTGGCCACAAACATGGCTGGCTTGGCAGTAATTAAGAAAAACTGTTTGAGCAAAGGCAATTCTTCTTTGCTGAAGTCGATAGTACGAACGGGTTGTGTGTTGTTTAAGGCGGTTTGGCATTTTTCCAAAATAGCGACAAGCTTTAGGGATTCTTTGTCGCCCGAGCGTGCGGTTTTGGTGACGCGGTGTAATGCTTTTTCAACAGCAGACAAATCGGCGAGACACAACTCGGTTTGAATGACTTCGATGTCCGAAATGGGATCTACCTTGCCAGCGACGTGAATAACGTTGTCGTCTTCAAAGCAACGCACCACATTCACCGTCGCATCGGTTTCACGGATGTGCGCCAGAAATTTGTTACCCAAACCTTCGCCGGTGCTCGCACCAGCGACCAGGCCTGCGATATCTACAAATTCAACGATGGCAGGGACTGTTCGCTCTGGCACCACGATATCGGCAAGTTGTTGCAAACGGGGGTCAGGCACTTCGACCACACCCACATTGGGCTCGATCGTGCAAAACGGATAGTTCTCTGCTGCTATACCGGCTTTGGTCAAAGCGTTGAACAGGGTGGATTTGCCAACGTTGGGCAAGCCGACGATGCCGCATTTCAAACTCATGGGAATTCCTCTAAAGCACCTCCTGCGCAAAGAGGTGTAGTCGTGAAGCGCAAAGGGCGACATTGTAACGAGCAAGGTTTTTAACAATGCGCTCCTACAATCGTTGTTATGTCGCAAACTTTTGATATTTGTATTCGAGGTGACGGTATCGTTGGTCGAACGCTTGCCCTCTTGTTGGCGCGTCAGCATCTTCAAGTCGGTTTGGTAACCCAGCCAAGGACTGTTAAAGCTGACGTCAGGGCTTACTCTCTCAATAGCGCTTCACGCGATGTTCTGAGTCAATTGCGCTGTTGGCCGGATCCGCTCCATGCAACACCTGTTTTAGAGATGCAAGTTTGGGGGGATGATGGTGGCAGCGTGCATTTTGAAAGCCCCAACCCAGATGGATTGACATGGATAGTGGATGTTCCTGCGCTAGAGGGGCATTTAGGTGATGCCCTTCGCTACCAACACAACATCACTTTGTTAGATGCGCCCCATGCTGCGCAACTGACAGTGATCTGTGAGGGACGTTTGAGCCAAAGCCGACAAGATTTACAAGTTGAAACCGAAGTTTTGCCTTACCAACAAACCGCTGTAGCAGCTCGAGTCCGCTCAACAGCAGTACATGGCCAAAAAGCAATGCAATGGTTTGCCCACCAGGCCCGTGGTCTCGAAATTTTGGCTCTTTTGCCACTTGGCGGTGCCAAAGGTGATACCTATGGCGTAGTGTGGTCGCTTGCTCCTGCGCGCGCGCAAGAGGTTATGGCGCAGAGTTCTAAAGACTTCACATCTGCACTACAAGATGCAAGCCACCTAATGGCTGGCAGTTTGGAATTAATTAGCGAACGCGCTTGTTGGCCCTTGCAATTAACGCACGCTAAACAATGGACAGGACTTTTTGCCGATGGCAGCGCCTGGGTATTGGCTGGCGATGCCGCTCACTCCATCCATCCACTCGCAGGGCTAGGATTAAATCTTGGTATCGCAGATGCAGCGCAATTAACCCATGTCTTACAGGCTCGGCAAGGAAATGATTTTTGGCGCAGTGTTGGAGATCGCCAATTGTTGCGGCGCTATGAGCGCGCACGTAAAGCGGGCATCTTGCCTGCATGGATTGCGTGCGACGGTTTGCAAAGATTATTTGACCACCCCCAAAGCAGTGTGCAAGCAATTCGCAATTGGGGTATGAATAGTTTTGACACGCTCGCACCATTGAAAAAATGGACGATGCAGCAGGCAATGCGCTGAATTTTTTTACGTTGATGCATTTATTTTTTAATCACTTTTGTTATGAACCGTTTATATAAAAACTTTTTCTTTGTGCTCCAAACAGGTGCTTTGCTAGTAGCGTTGGGGTTGGGAGCCGAAACACAAGCGCAAGGTCACGAAGCTACTATTCGCAAAAATTTGAGTGAACGCATTCCTCAGATTCCGCGTATCGAAGAAATCACACGAAGCCCTATGGCTGGTTTGTATGAAATTCGCTTGAGCACTAACGAGATTTATTACAGTGATGCCGAGGGTAATTTTTTAATCCAAGGTAGTTTGATTGATACTAAAAACAAACGTAACTTGACAGAAGAACGTGAAGCCAAACTCAGCGCTATTGACTTCAGCAACCTTCCACTCAAAGACGCCATCACCATTGTGCGAGGTAGCGGTAAACGCAAGCTTGCTGTTTTTGAAGATCCCAATTGTGGTTACTGCAAGCGTTTCGAAAGAGACCTTGCCAAAGTCGATAACGTAACAATTTATCTATTCTTGTATCCCATCTTGGGTGATGATTCTGTGCATAAATCACGAAATGTATGGTGCGCCAAAGACCCTGTAATGGCATGGACACAGTTAATGCTCAAAGAGCAGGCGCTGACAAATGCCAACTGCAACACCGCAGCTATCGATCGAAATATTGAGTTTGGTCGTAAATACAAAATTACGGGTACACCCACCTTGATTGCGCAAGACGGGGCCCGCGTTCCTGGAGCCCTAAATACTTTACAAATTGAAAAGATGCTAGCCGACGCTAGCAAATAATAAATGCCACCCGCTCTTTACTATTGCATCCATACGCATGATGTTCACGGACACCTTTTTGGCGTAACACTCAGCATCGCACAACCTAACGCCAACCAGCGCGTCTCTCTGCCTGTTTGGATCGTGGGAAGTTATATGGTGCGGGAGTTTTCAAAACAACTCAGTGGACTGCGTGCTACCCAAGGCAAGCAAAGTATTCCAATCGCGCAGCTTGACAAAAGCACTTGGCAAATCGATTGCGATACATCACAAGCTCTCACGCTGCACTACCAAGTACATGCGTATGACAACTCCGTTCGAACTGCATGGCTAGATACGCATCGTGGTTTCTTCAATGCCACCAGCTTATGTTTACAAGTAGATGGCCAACATGATGCGGCACATGTTTTAGACATTCAATCTCCTAAGCACGCCCATGATTGGCGGGTGGCTACCGGTCTCACACCTGTTAAGGTTGATCGCAAAGGTTTTGGCACCTACACAGCGCCCAATTACGACGTCTTGGCAGATACACCTGTTGAAATGGGCGCCTTTTGGTCGGGTCAATTCATGGCAATGGGCATCGCGCACCAGTTTGTTGTGGCAGGTGCTCCGCCAAGCTTTGATGGTGCGCGTTTACTCAAAGACGCGCAAACAATTTGCGAAACTATCTGTATTTTTTGGCACGGCAATAAACGTTCGCAGATTCCTTTTGAACGCTATGTTTTCATGCTCAATGCAGTGGCTGATGGTTATGGTGGCTTAGAACACCACAACTCCACCGCCTTGATTTGTCAGCGCAGTGACTTACCGCGTTTGTCCAGCGACACAGTAATAAAGTCTAGCGACGGCTACACCACCTTGCTAGGCCTCATCAGCCACGAGTATTTCCACACCTGGAACGTCAAGCGCTTGCGTCCTGCAGAGTTCACGCGCTACGACTATGCAAAAGAAAACTACACCGAGTTGCTCTGGTTTTTTGAAGGCTTTACCAGTTACTTTGACGACAAGTTGCTGCGTCGCGCGGGCTTGATTGACGATGCCCAGTATCTGCGCCTACTCAACAAAACCATCAACCAAGTGCTGCAAACACCCGGGCGCAAAGTGCATACCGTGGCGCAATCGAGTTTTGAGGCGTGGACTAAGTATTACTTGCAAGATGCAAACAGCCCTAACCTCACCGTCAGTTACTACACCAAAGGGGCTTTGGTAGCACTCTGCTTAGATTTGAGTTTGCGTCAGCATGGGGTGCGCAACCATAGCGTGACCTTGGACGATGTGATGCGTGCTTTGTGGAAGCGCTGCAAAGCTGGCCCGATGCAAGAAGCGGATTTGCTAGACGTATTGAAAGAGCTCACAGGACGCTCTTGGCGAAGCGAACTCAATGCATGGGTGCACAGCACACGCGAGTTGCCAATTGAAAAACTATTGACCGCACACGGCGTCACTATCCACCGTGATCCAGCACAGCTAGCGCAAGCTTTAGGTTTACGCGTGGTGGAAGAACGCGGCGTGCTGATCAAGCAAGTTCTCAACAACTCTCCTGCGCACACGGCTGGATTTGCGCCGGCAGATGAGTGGTTAGGTATTGAAGCCAACAGTTCTATGTGGCGTCTACAAAAATTAGACGATGTATTGCTCTACGCAGGATGGGGTAAAAAAGTAACCGCCTTGGTTAGCCGGGATCGCCAAATTTTGCAAATTCCACTCACCCTACCCAAAGCCAAAGAACACACTACTTGGCGTTTGGCTATTGCTGAGGCTAATAAAGTGAAGGCTTGGTTGACTTAAGCCTTGCTACAGGCTTTGCTTTTAGAGATTAATGGGAAAGCCTTTGGATTCCTAATGGAATCAACACAAATATCGATGTCTAATTGAGGCCAATAAAGATGGTTCTCGCTTGGCAACTCCACTTTGGAAAGTTGCTCAATGCTGACATCCTTGAACCAAGGAAAGTCAGAAAAAGGGACAAGCAGTTCCTCGTTCTTTATGAGCAACCAAAAGCCATGCTGAGAGACGTGCGTTACCTCAACCCCCGAAGTGCTGGCTCCATGCATCACAGATCTCCTTAAATCGTGCTTCTACAATTATCTGCGCTTCCCGTAATTGTTTTGCTGATAACCCTGTATAGCTGGAAAGTTTTACCTCTGGCGTCAGCCAGAACTTGGCCTCTCCGTCTGCATGGGCAACGTGGATATGGATTCTCGTTTCTTCGCGAGAAAAGAAAAATAGTCTGTAGGGGCCGTCTTTTGCTACTGTAGGTGACATGCATTGCAATGTAGTCACCTGATAGGAAAATAGTTAAAGCAAGACTTTCATTTTCGTAAATCGACAACACGTTTGGCTTTACCGAGGCTTCTCTCCACACCACCTTCAGGCTTTAGCTCTACT
>JAGWXI010000097.1 GCA_018969975.1 Burkholderiales bacterium | reverse complement strand
CGCAACATGCGAATCACGCCCAAGGCATGGCGGCGCAATGCGAAGGGGTCTTTGTCACCCGTTGGCAAATTGCCTATGCCAAACATGCCCACCAAGGTTTCGAGTTTGTCCGCCATGGCGACCACCAAACCAACCGTGTTGCGTGGCAAGTCATCACCGGCAAAGCGCGGCTTGTAATGGTCTTCAATAGCTTCGGCGATGTCAGCGTGCAGTCCATCGTGGCGCGCGTAGTAACCACCCATGATGCCTTGCAACTCGGGGAATTCACCGACCATGTCGGTGAGCAAATCAGCCTTGGCCAATTGCGCGGCAGTATCTACTGCATGCACAAACGTGGCGTCGCCCCCTTTGTGCATCAAACCCGCAATGGCTTTGGCGATGGCGCGCACGCGTTGGGTGCGCTCAGCTTGTGTGCCGAGTTTGTTGTGATAGACCACATTGGCCAATCCTTCAGCGCGGTTCACCAAGGATTTTTTGCGGTCTTGGTCGAAGAAAAATTTAGCGTCGGCCAGACGGGGACGCACCACACGTTCGTTGCCGCTAATCACTGCGCTGGCGTCGTCAGGCGTGATATTGCTAACCACCAAAAACTGGTTGCTTAACTTACCCTGCGCGTCTAGCAAAGGAAAGTATTTTTGGTTGGCCTTCATGGTGAGGATCAAACACTCGGACGGAACGTCCAAGAACTCTTTCTCGAAGGTGCAACTAAGCACATTGGGGCGCTCAACCAAAGCGGTGACTTCGTCTAACAAGGCGGCGTCTTCGATGGCGCGCACGCCACCGCCAATCTTGCTGGCTACGGCTGCGAGTTGGCGAATGATGTCCTCGCGTCGCTCGGCAAAGCTAGCGATCACCGCGCCTTCGGTTTTGAGTTGCTCGGCATAGGTGTCTGCGCTTTTGACAACGACGGGCGCGACTTTGGCTTCAAAGCGGTGGCCTTGGGTGCTATTGCCCGCCTGCAGTCCGAGCGCCGTCACAGGCACGACGGAGTTTCCGTGCAGCGCCACCAAGCCATGGGCGGGGCGAACAAACTGCACACTGCTCCAGCCCGGAAGTTCGCAGTCTTTTTCTAGCTGGTACGTCATCACCTTGGGGATAGGCAACTTGGCAATGGCTTCGTCCAAGGCTTTTTGCAAGCCCAGCGCTAAGGTCGCGCCTTTGACTTGGTTGTCGTAGAAGAGCACCAAGGCATCTTTACCGGGCTCGGGTGCTTTGCGCAGTTGCGAGACGGCATCGGCGCCAGCACCGAGCGCTTGGAGTTTTTTCAGCAAGGCAGGTGTTGCGTTACCGCTGGCGTCTAAACCCACCGCCACGGGCATCAGCTTCTGCTCAATTTGGCGATCAGGTGCTTGCGCAATAACAGCGCTAATGTGCGATGCCAAACGGCGTGGCGTGGCGTAAGGGGTCACGACAGAGTTGGCACTGAGCAAACCTTGCGCGCGCAGTTGCTCAGACAACACGTCTGAAAAAGCTTGGCCCAATTTTTGGAGGGCTTTGGGCGGGAGTTCTTCTACAAATAGCTCAACGAGCAGGCTTGGGGTGGTCATTGGGTGGCTGCTGTTTTGGGTGCGATTTGATCCACCCAGGCGCGCGGCGCCAGGGGGAAGCCTAATCGTTCGCGGCTGTCGTAATAACTTTGGGCAACCGCACGCGCGAGGTTGCGAATGCGGCCAATGTAGGCGGCACGCTCGGTCACGCTGATAGCGCCTCGTGCATCCAGCAAGTTAAATGTGTGGGCGGCTTTGAGCACCTGTTCGTAAGCAGGCAAGGCAAGTTGCTCGGTCATCAAGTGCTGTGCTTGCTTTTCATGGGCGCCAAAGGCTTGGAATAAAAATGCCGCGTCGCTGTGTTCGAAGTTGTAGGTCGATTGCTCGATTTCGTTTTGCTTGTACACATCGCCGTAACTCAAACCTTCGGTCCACGTGAGGTTGTAGACGTTGTCAACGCCTTGCAAATACATCGCTAGGCGCTCGAGGCCATAGGTGATCTCACCGGTAATGGGTTTGCAGTTGATGCCACCGACTTGTTGGAAATAGGTGAATTGCGTCACTTCCATGCCGTTCAACCAGACTTCCCAGCCCAGGCCCCAAGCGCCGAGTGTGGGGTTTTCCCAATCGTCTTCTACAAAGCGGATGTCATTTTTTTTGAGATCGAAGCCCAATGCTTCGAGGGAGCCTAAATACAGCTCCAAGATATTGCTGGGCGCTGGCTTTAAGACAACTTGGTATTGGTAATAGTGCTGCAAGCGGTTGGGGTTCTCGCCATAGCGGCCGTCCTTGGGGCGACGGCTCGGTTGTACATACGCAGCCTTCCAAGGCTCTGGGCCTAAGGCGCGCAAAAAAGTGGCTGTATGCGAGGTGCCAGCGCCTACTTCCATGTCAATAGGTTGCAATAAAGCGCAGCCCTGTTCGTTCCAATAAGTCTGGAGTTTGAGAATAATTTGTTGGAAAGTCAGCATGAAACCTGGCGGTGTGAATTTAGATACGAATTTTAAGGGCCGAAGTGTCGTCGTCCGTGTCTGCCTCTGTAAGCGAGTCCTGCCACCACCAATATGCTTGTTAAACCAAGTAACCACAAAGGTGCCAGCCCTGCCTTGGCGACCCACTTTGTATAAGGAGTTGGCTCTGCATGTACTCCACGAATTTCACCCATTAATACGCCTTGGACTGCGCTTGGCAATCGATGCGTTACCACACCTTGCGCATTGATGATGGCTGTGGCGCCAGTATTGGTAGCGCGCAACATGGGCCGCGCAAATTCCATCGCGCGTGCCCGAGAAATATGCAAATGCTGGTCAATTGCCACGGTATCACCGAACCAAGCGATGTTGCTCAAGTTAATCATGAGTGTGGGTGATTGTGTTGGGTCAGAAAAACTCTTCGCGAGCTCTTCACCAAACAAATCTTCATAGCAAATATTGGGCGCAATCCGCTCTCCCTTGAAATTCAATACTGGCTGGCCTAAATCTCCTCTTTCGAAACTTCCAAGAGGAATGCGCATGAGGTCAACAAACCATTGAAAAAGTGGGGGCACAAATTCACCAAAAGGGACAAGGTGGTGTTTGTCGTAGCGATAATTTTGTGTCTTAGGGCTAGGCATAAGTGCTATTACAGAATTGGTCAGTTGCCCCTTGGGGTTTTGCCCTTGTGCCGGCAACGGCATTCCAATCAAGCCAAGTTGTTGTTTGTTAACAAAGTGCTGTTGCAGTTCGCTCCAATAGTGCTCCGGCAAGTTCTCAGGTAATACAGGTAGCGCCGTCTCAGGCAAAGCTATGAAGTCTGCTTTATTGGCAAGCAGCTGCCTGCGGTAATCACTTATGGCAGCTGGAATCGCTGCACCAAATTTGAGATCTTGTGCCACATTACCCTGAACCAATGCAACCGTGAGTGTTTGCCGGGATGTTTCTTGGGGCGAGGGCGTTTTTTGTGTTGGTGCTGTCCACCAGGTGTAGGCCAACACTGAAATCAGCATCAAGCGCGTAGGCCAAACTTTTATGCGCCTGGCGTTTTCTGTGTGGCGTGAAGGTTTAGCCACTACCAACATACAAAAAAACGCTGCTATGGCGCCGACACCATAGACACCCACCCAAGGAAACCAATGGCGCAAAGGGCTCTCGATATGCGCGTAGCCAATTGCACCCCATGGAAAGCCAGTGAATACGCTTGCTCGCAAAAGCTCAGCCATCATCCATAAAGCTGAAAACGACAAAGCACGCATAGACACACTGACACCCTGATGGCACCAACGCTTAAAAACAAGCCCAGCCAATGCGTAGTAGAGAGCCAGTGCGGTGGCTAACAAAATTACTGCGGTTGCGGCAATGGCTGCATGCATCTCACCATAGGTGTGCATGGAGATATAGAGCCACCAAAATGTGCCAAGTAACCACGCACTGGCATACACCCACGCTTGTCTAAATGCTTGATTTGCACTGTTACTACGGTCTAAGACAGCAGCAAGTAGTGCCAAACTTAAGAGTTGTAATGCTGCAATGGGCTGCCCAAAGGATTCCCCAGCAAAGGGCCAAGCCAAGGCAAAGGCCTGCAAGCCACCGGCCGTTGCCAAGGCGAGATAGAGCGCGCCGTTTCGGAAAGATCCACGCGCAGGCGGTTGCATCAAGTTGTTTTGCTAGCAGGTGAAGATAGGTTCTCAGTCTGCAATGCAAATACCTTGAACCATTTAACTGCGCCGGCTTTGGTGATCAAGACTTGAAATCGGAGTCCATTGATTTCAAAAACCTCTCCACGACGCGGCACATGACCCATCGCATGGGCTATAAATCCTCCAATGGTGTCAAAGCGGCTTTCATGGGATGCCAAATCGTCTTGCACAAGGATGCTAGACCCAAAGGCCTCCTCGACGCGATCAATGGCAGTGTCGCCACTGACACGGAAACTTCCATCTACCAGGGCATAGATGTCACCCGCATCATCTTGTTCATCAAATTCATCTTCAATATCTCCGACTATTTGTTCCAGTACGTCTTCGATAGTGATGAGTCCTGCCACGCGACCAAATTCATCGACCACCAAGGCCATGTGGTTGCGCGTGTTGCGAAAGTCTCGCAGCAAATCGTTCAAACCTTTGCTCTCAGGAATAAAGACGGGAGGACGCAACAGCGTCCGAATATTGAGCGCTGGGGCTCTTTGGAGTTTAAGCAAGTCTTTGGCTAAGAGGATGCCAATGATGTTGTCACGTTCGCCTTCAAATACCGGGAACCGTGAATGCGCGGTATCGATGACTTGGTGCATGCTTTCATCTAAAGCGGCGTCTATATTGATCAAATCCATTCGCGCCGCAGCCACCATGACTTTGCCAGCTGTTTGCTGCGCCATACGCAAAACTCCTTCGAGCATGATGCGACTTTCGGCGCCAATGATCTGGTTGTCCTCTGCTTCTGAAAAGACTTGGTGGAGGTCTTCGCTATTGATGGGGCGGGAACGAATACGATCTATCAGTCGCTGCCAAAGGCTTCTGTTCATATCGTGTTGCGGAGTACTGAGAGTCGGATAGTCTGTCACACTTGTTATGGCTTATGGCCACGTTATTCGCTAGGCGTGAAGCATAGCTTATGGCGCAACTGCAATTTTTACTTGTTTTAAGCTTTTTTGATGGCAAAACCCTCTAAGAAAGGCTTGAGGGTTCTCACCTAGTCATTATTAAATTGCATATCGGGAGATTACTGATAAGTTCAGTACTCGCTTCTAGGAGAATAGGGCTATGACTTCTTCAATTCAAAAACCTTGGTTTGATGCGTATCCAGCTGGCGTTGCGCACGATATTGACATTTCTGCTTACCGCAATTTAACGCAGTTTTTAGAGGAATCCTTTAAGAAGAATGCCGCCTCACCATTTTCTGTTTGCATGGATCAATGGATGACTTACGGTGAAGTGGACCAAGCTTCTTATGCTTTCGGGGCTTGGTTACAGAAACTTGGTTTGCCTGCAGGGTCCAGGGTCGCCATCATGCTTCCCAATATTCCGCAATTTGCGGTGACTATGTCGGCAATTTTGCGCGCAGGTTTTGTCTGCGTAAATGTAAACCCGCTTTATACGGCCCGTGAATTAAAGCACCAATTGCGCGACTCGGGTGCTACAACAATTGTTATTTTAGAAAATTTCGCACACACGCTTGAAGAGGTTATTGAGGACACACCGATTGACAATGTAGTTGTTGCATCCATGGGAGATATGCTGGGATTCTGGTTTGGGCGCTGGATTACTTTCGCAGTTCGTCATTTAGCGCGTATGGTTCCAGCTTTTAAACTCCCTGTGCTCAAAAAGGATGGCCAAAACCGCACTGTTGTCTCGTTCAAGGACATGTTGTCGCAGAGTGGTACTTTGACGCTGAAGCCTCCAGCGCAAACGCTCAGTGACACCGCTTTTTTGCAATATACCGGCGGAACCACCGGACTATCCAAGGGCGCTGTGCTTACACATGGCAATGTGATTGCTGCTATTTTGCAAGCCCATGCTTGGTTTACACCCGCTATTTTGCGTATCGGTGATGTAACAAAAATCAACTGCATCACTGCTTTGCCCCTCTATCACATATTCGCACTTACTTTATGCTTGGTCACTGTGCGTTGGGGCTCTCACATGACTCTTATTCCTAATCCGCGTGATATTGATAAGTTTGTGGGAGTTCTGAAGAAGCGGCCTTTTCATTTGTTACCTGCTGTGAATACATTGTTCAATGCACTACTGCAGCATCCCCACTTCAAGACACTTGATTTTTCTCACCTGTGCTTGTCGCAAGCCGGTGGTATGGCGGCATCGGAGGGCACTGCAAAACGCTGGCAAGAGGTTACTGGCTGTGCAATGGTTGAGGGCTGGGGCATGAGTGAGACGGTAGCAATTGGTACGAACAACCCAGTAACTGCAAGCAGTTTTAGCGGGACGATCGGCCTGCCTTTACCCAGCATTGACATTGCTATTAAAGACGATGACGGCAGAAGTTTGGGATACGGTGAAATCGGTGAACTGTGTATCAAGGGGCCGAATATTATGTCGGGCTATTACCAACAAGCTGAGGAAACAAGTAAAGCATTTACCTCAGACGGTTTTATGCGAACCGGCGATATTGGTGTGATGGATGAAAGGGGCTTTACACGTATTGTGGATCGCAAGAAAGATATGATTTTGGTGAGTGGTTTTAATGTCTTTCCCAATGAACTTGAAAATGTTATTTCGCTCTGCCCTGGAGTTGTTGAGTGCGCTGCAATTGGTATACCTGATGACAAGCAAGGAGAGGCTATCAAGGTATTTGTGGTGCGAAATGATGTGACACTGACAGAAGATGATGTAGCTCGTTACTGCAAACACAATCTCACAGGGTATAAACAACCTAAATACATTGAGTTTCGTGATGAGTTACCCAAAACTAATGTGGGCAAGGTTTTGCGACGTGAACTACGTTCCCACGCCTAATTTGTTCTTTGAGTAATCTGCGTTTTTCCATTCCTGCGGGTGTTCATTTTTTTGAGCGAGGGTGGCTGTCTAGCAATAATATTTTGCTGATGGATGATTCGCAGTGTGTGCTCGTAGATACTGGCTACTCAGCGCATGCACAACAAACTCTTGCTTTGTTGATGGATAAATTGCAAGGTCGAAACTTAGACGTAATCATCAACACCCATCTCCACAGCGATCACTGCGGTGGGAATGCTCTTCTACAAAATAATTTTCCTTTTGTCCAAACAAGAATTCCACCCGGTCAAGCTAAGTTGGTGCGTAATTGGGATTCACAGGCGCTTGGATATATAGGAACTGGTCAAGATTGCCCAGTATTTTCAATTACTGACACTCTTCTACCTGGAGATGTTTTTCAAATTGGTGCTCAGACTTGGCAAACTTATTCAGCTCCTGGGCATGATCCACATTCTTTAATTCTTTTTTCACCCACCTGTGGGATTTGCATTACCGCAGATGCACTTTGGGAAAATGGCTTCGGTGTTGTATTTCCTGAAATTGAAGATAGCCATGGCTTTTCTGAAGTTGGAGCAACACTAGATTTAATTGAATCACTCCAGCCTTCGACTATTTTTCCGGGCCATGGCGCACCTTTTCAAGATGTTCAAAGTGCCCTCAAGCGCGCTCGCGCTAGGCTTAAACGATTTATGGATTCTCCAAAAAACCACGCTCTTTACGCCGCCAAAGTTTTAGTGAAATTCAAACTGCTTGAGTTACAAAAGGTAAAAATACAAGTTTTTTTCGAATGGGCAGACACTGCCACACATTTACACAATATTCACAACACCTATTTCCGAGATCTTTCTTTTTTAGACTGGCTTAATTTCATTTGTGAGGAATTAATGCGTAGCGATGTTGCAAAAATTGATTCTGGTTTTTTAATCAACCAGTAAATCTTGACGCCAATCTTCGCGAATTATTCTTTTATTTGCGAGAGTAGTTGTCCACTCTAGCTGGGCGCATAAAACAAAAAGCCCAACTTGTCAGAGTTGGGCTTTTTGAGGCTGTAAGAGCCTGACAATGTCCTACTTTCACACGGGAACCCGCACTATCATCGGCGCTAAGTCGTTTCACTGTCCTGTTCGGGATGGGAAGGAGTGGTACCAACTTGCTATGGTCATCAGGCATAACTTGTTGTCACCTTGATCAAATCAAGGCAACGAATTCATAGAGTTTGGAATCAGTTTTAGTCTTTCGACTTTTTTGAATGCGTCACTTGGCATAACTTCCTTGATCATTTCTGAATCAAAGTTATAGGGTCAAGTCGCACGAGCAATTAGTACAGGTTAGCTTAACGCATTACTGCGCTTCCACACCCTGCCTATCAACGTCCTGGTCTTGAACGACTCTTTAGGGGGCTCAAGGCCCCGGCAGATCTCATCTTGAAACGAGTTTCCCGCTTAGATGCTTTCAGCGGTTATCTCTTCCACAC
>JAGWXI010000016.1 GCA_018969975.1 Burkholderiales bacterium | reverse complement strand
TTATTTGCAAGAATGATGTTTGGCCCATAGGGGTTATTGACACTGTTACTTCCGCTATACGCGCCGGTATTCAATGATGCGCCTGCATTCAGTTTTAATGCTGTTGTTGTGGTGCTTGTGGTTGTGATGCTTTTATCTACAAATAAATTACCGTTCATTACAGACATAGCTATGTCGCCTGTAGCTGTTACCCCAGTTAAATCACCAACAACTCCTACTGCCATTCCACTGCCATACAAACTACCTCTGTCAACACCTTGATTAGTCTTGATACTCAAGGACTGAACGTTTGCAGCTAAAGCACCGATTTGATTAGATGTATCGTTCAGCGTTACATTTGAGAGTGGTGCGCTAATTCGTAGATTATTTGCCGAGATCGGAAATGATTGCGTAACTGGCCCGCTGGCAAAATTATCCACACTGACTGTATTTGCAGTAATTGCGTTATCGATAGATATATAACCTAGTGCACTTGATCCAGTGCCTGCAGTAAGTTGTAGGGTGCCCGTGCTGCCAGAAAGAGTAATTGGTTGATCAATAAGTAAATTTCTATAGGCACTTAGCGTTAGGTTAGCTGATGGACTAGCAGCCTGCTGAATGATGGGGGCACTTACTTTGATGTTGCCTGAAAGACCGCCACCTCCTGTTGTTGGAACTAAAACGGTGACGCTAGTTCCAGCATTTAATAGACTTGTAATGTCACTATTGAGAATAGTAGAGCTGTTTCCAACCGGTGACCAGGTATTTGCGGTATTCGTAGCCTGGTTAGTTACGCCGGGGGTAGAAATAATGTCAACGTCATAGGGGTCAAACAACCACTGGCCTCCATTGCCCTTTGCTGCGCTTGCATCCCCTGAAGCCCCGCCAGTCGATATCCAACGCCCCGAAGTCTCAATCCTTCCCCCATCGCCTCCCTCTGCGCCCCCTCGGGCTAACAAAGTACCTTGAACCTTGGTAACTCCAGCACTGTTTTGCGTATCAGACCAAGCCACTACTGTTCCGCCCTTACCGTTTTGAATAGCAGAAGCATTAAGAACAGCACCGGAAGCAATATTGACAGCGTTAGCGGATTGAATAGTGGGGTCACTACCTTGCCAACCTCCGCCAACCAACACATTACCCCCGCCTGCCTGACCTGTAGCCTCTAGCAGTGCGCCAGAAACAACGCTTACCTTATCTCCCGTTGCGCTAATCGTGCCACCTTGCGTGCCTGCATCAATACCAGAGGCTTGTAGCGTTCCGCCCACTTCCACCACACCTTGCGTTCCGCCCTCAAGCATGATGCGGCCTTGTTTATTTACTATGGTGTTAGCTTGCACCGTCCCCGTATTCCTAATCACAGAACTCAAAACCGCATTTGCACTACGCGCAGAAAAAATCACTAATCCACCATCCGCGCGCACCATTTGCTTGTTTTCTACAAGCGCATCCAACACAGGTTTATCCACCATCACCGTTACGAGCTGTGGCCCATTGAATTGCACAACGGTTTTGTCGCTCGCTGCAAATGCCACCGTACCTTCACGCGCCAACACAACGCCTTCGTTACGCACAGAAGGAGCGAGTAACGCAATGTATCCACCCAATGCGGCTTCTAATGTGCCTTGGTTCACCACAGCACCTGCTGCACCCGTGCCTTCGAAGGTGGATTTACCCGCCATAAAGTCATCTACGCTGATGTTTTGTGTGGTGGCGATCAATCCGCCTACATTGACTTGCGAGTTCGGGCCAAACAAAACCCCGTTGGGGTTGCTGATAAACACTTGTCCATTGGCGCTAATGCTGCCCAATATCTGGCTGCCATTGGTATCTAAAACGCGGTTCAACGTGACAGAGCTAGCAGAAGGCTGAATGAAATTGACTTTGGCACCGCTGCCAACGTTAAACGTATTCCAATTGATGGCAGAGCGTTGGCTGCTTTGGTTGATGTTGAGCACATTACCGACAGACTGAATACTCGCTGTGCCAGTCACCACTTTGCCACCAGTGGGCAATTGCGTGCTGGCAACAGGCGTACTGACTTGTGCCGATGCAGAAACTGCCATCGACAACATACACCAGCGCAATCCCTGTAGCAGCAAATACTTCATATATCAAAACGCGTGGTTAAGGCTGAAGCGGAATCGGTTGAGTACCTTGGTGCCGTCTTGGTCGGCTCCCGTGGTGCTGTTTGCGCCTGGATTGTTACCCAGACGATGCGACCAAATCAAGCGCCAAGTAGAAATGCCTTGGCTGCTTGGGATGCTACCTCCTAGCCATACACCATAGCCACTCAAGCTGTATTGATTAAGACTGCTTGCACCTAAGTAGTTGTTATTTCGATTGATGGTTACATCACCATAATCAACAAAACCAGAAGCAGTCCATCGGTTATCTTGCCAATTCAATTGACGCTGCCATTCCATGGTGACTAAATTACCTAGGCTTCCACCTGCTTCATTGCTTGGGTAAGCGCGCACACCCTGCATGCCGCCCAAGTAGAACTTTTCTGAGCTATCAAGGTTTTTATTGGCGAATTGCGATTGCAGACTTATCAGTCCTGAGTTTTTCGAGTCAAAGTCAAGTTTTTGGGAAACATTGAATTTCAGCTTGGCATAGTTTCCAGCGGTTTGCACAGTGCTGCTATCGCTGCTGATATGGGCTGCAGTGGACCCGGATAAGTCTATCGTTCCTCGAACAAATTGCGCCTGACCAGAGGTAGTGGAGTATGCATTTTGTGAGAAGCTGCCACTGAGTGTGCTGGTTAGTGCCGTTCCTCGGTATTGCGACTGCACTTCATTGGCTGCTTCATTTCTAAACCTCTTTTGATCAAAGGCAAATTGCAGTGACATTTGCATCTCTCTTTCTCGCGCTAACGGAATCGATAGGTCAATACCTTGCGAACTAGAGGGACCTTTTGCATTCAATGATCTAAATTCAGAGGAAACAAGGTGGTATTGCGAATTAGTGGCATTGATACCTGCGCGCCAACCCGAATAACCCACTGGCAGGCTGTAGCCCACTCGCATGAAATCCATGCCCTTGCTGTGGACAGCCTGCACGTCTGCTGTGTCAGCCAAGCCTAAAGGGTTGTTGAGGGTTGCCTTTCCTAGTGCACGAAGTTCCCCGATAGACTTTGCGCCCGCACTGTCTAGAGAAACATTGCCTTCTATCTTCTTGCCTTCGGAAATGGTGGCAACTGCTTCAGTTTCTCCACTATTTGCGCCAGGTCGAAGGCTGACGTTGGCTTTTACACCAGGTAATTCCGTTATGACCGAAGACGCTTTATCGATTGCTTTTAAATCAATCAAAGAATTTACGGGTTGTTGATGCTCGATGGTGTTTTGCACCAATTTGGTTTTGTTAAGTTGCCCTGTGGGGTCTTCCACCACAGAACCCGAAAAACGTGCTTCTGCAATTTGGATCAACACGTTGCCATCTGTTAGATCTTGATTGGGCATTTCAGCAAATGCCAGGTAACCCATTTTTCGGTAGGTGTTGTTGACGGCTTCTGTGGCTTGCACCAATACATCCGTATTGATCGTTATGCCAATATATTTCTCAACTACGCGTGAAAGTTCAAGTTCAGTGATGCGTTGGTTTCCTTTAAAGCTAAATTTTTTTATTTTTGGATTACCAGCAGCCTGTTCAAGCGGCGCTCTAGTTGGTGGGGCTTGAATTTCAGGCGGCGGAACATTCATGACAGCAGGCGCAGCGGAGCGTATCGGAAATTGCACCCAACTGTCGCGTGGATTAGGAGGAGGGGTTGGTGCAGGTTTTGGGGCAGAGGCAGGAGTTGGAGAGATGGCAGGTGTAGCTTTTGGAGTTGCTTGGGTGGTTGGAGTTACGTTCGCAGCTTCAGATGGCGCAGGTGCTGGCGTGCGTGGGCGCGGTGGAAACCGAATCCAGTTGTCCATATCAGTCACTGGTCCTTGGGCATAGGCAGGAATAGACAAGCTGACCACGGTCGCTAAGGCGAGCGCAGTCCTTGCACACTTAAAAGCAAAACGTGTTGGCTTGGCTTGCCTCAAGCATTTAAGCTCGCTCCATCGCATGGGTGTAGTCCTCTTCCTAGATGTCCAATAAGTATGTCGGTTGCAGACCTCTAAACTTGAGTCAAAAACCCCCACTTTGTTAATTTAAAAGTTTTAATTAATTGCTTCTGGGATGGAACTATTTGTAGTTTTAAATAATTACTTTTGAATAGGTGGGGGAATTATGAAGACAAGAGTTCATGTCCTTGGAGAGACGAATCCATAATAGAGTGTCTTTTTTTATATTTTTGGAGTTAATTTTGAAAGCTTTGATCAACAACCAACCCAATCGCAGAACTTTTATCTTGCAATCAGTTACTGGCCTAAGCGTTGCTGCTGTTGCCGGTCAAGCAAGTGCACAAGCTATGGTTGCAGAGAATGACCCGCAAGCTACTGCATTGGCTTACAAAGCTGATGCTGCTACGGTTGATAAAGCCAAGCAGCCTAAATTCGCGGCTGGTCAAAATTGCGGCAATTGCGCTTTGTTCCAAGGTAAGGCATCTGACCCAGCTGGCGGCTGTCCTTTGTTTGCTGGTAAAAAAGTTGCCACCAAAGGTTGGTGTACTGCTTACGCTAAAAAAGCAGCCTAAACTTTCTTTTGCATGAAGCGGTGCTCAGAGTTGCGACTCTGAGCACTTTTTTTGTGCCAATTTTCTTTAATAAATGGCAGGCTCTTTAACTGGCGAACCAAAAGAAGTCTCCAGGAAATCAAAGTCGCAACCCTCATTGGCTTGCAAGATGTGTTTGCTAAACATCCAACCATAGCCGCGTTCATAGCGCGGCGGCGCGGGCTGCCAAGCTGCTTTGCGTTTGGCGAATTCTTCGTCGCTGATGTCTAAATGCAAGGATCGATTGGGCACATCCACGCTGATCATGTCACCAGTTTTGACCAAGGCCAAAGGCCCGCCAATGTAGGACTCTGGCGCCGCATGCAAGATGCATGCGCCATAGCTGGTGCCACTCATGCGTGAATCAGACAAGCGAATCATGTCGCGTACACCTTGTTTCACTAGTTTGGTCGGTATGGGCAACATGCCCCATTCAGGCATGCCTGGTCCACCCTTGGGGCCTGCGTTGCGCAATACCAAAATGTCGTCAGCGGTGACGTCTAAGTTTTCATCGTCTACTGCGATCTTCATTTCTGGGTAGCTGTCAAACACCAATGCGCGGCCAGTGTGTTTTAAAAATCTTGGCTCACATGCGCTGGGTTTGATGACAGCACCATCAGGAGCCAAGTTTCCTCGTAGGACGGCTAATGCACCCTCTGCGTAAAGTGGGTTGTCGAGTGAGCGAATCACATCGTCGTTGTGGACTTTTGCGCCAGCAATGTTGTCGCCAATCGTTTTGCCATTGATGGTCATTTGCTCGACATGCAGATGTTTGGACATGTTGTGCATCAAAGCGGGCATGCCACCTGCGTAATAAAAATCTTCCATCAAATAGGTGGTGCCGCTCGGACGGATGTTCGCAATTACGGGAACTTTGCGGCTGGCAGCATCAAAGTCTTCTAGTGAAATAGCGCACGCAGGCCCTGCGCGGCGCGACATCGCTACCAAATGGATGATGGCGTTGGTACTGCAACCCATGGCCATGGCCACAGCAATTGCATTCTCAAAACTCTTGCGAGTCAAAACGCGCGAAGGCGTGAGGTCTTCCCACACCATCTCCACAATGCGGCGACCACAGGCTGCAGACATGCGTGTGTGGTTGGCATCTGCTGCAGGAATGCTGGACGCGCCTGGCAAGGTGAGTCCCAAGGCCTCGGCAATTCCCATCATCGTGGCAGCAGTGCCCATGGTCATGCAGGTGCCGTGGGTGCGGGCGATGCCGGCTTCCACTTCTAGCCATTGCACCTCGGTGATTTTTCCGGCACGGCGTTCGTCCCAGTATTTCCAGGCGTCGGATCCTGAGCCCAACACCTTGCCGTTCCAGTTGCCACGCAACATGGGACCAGCGGGTAAGTACACAAAAGGCACGGCGGCAGACAAGGCACCCATCACTAAGCCTGGAGTGGTTTTGTCGCAACCCCCCATCAGCACAGCACCGTCGATGGGGTGGCTGCGAATCAGCTCTTCCGTTTCCATCGCGAGTAAGTTGCGATAAAGCATGGGGGAAGGGCGCACAAACGCTTCGGCTAAGGAGAGCGCAGGTAACTCCAAAGGCATGCCACCAGCTTGCAAAATGCCGCGCTTGACATCTTCCACACGTTGTTTGAAATGCGTGTGGCAAGGGTTGATGTCGGACCATGTGTTGATGATGGCGATAACAGGTTTGCCTACCCAGTCTTCAGGCCCTAAGCCTAATTGCATGGCGCGTGAGCGGTGGCCAAAGGAGCGCAGGTCGTCTGGTTTAAACCAGCGAGCGCTACGCAGAGAGTCGGGGGATTTTTTGTGTAGTGAAGTCATTTTAAATTTGAAAGATAGTTGGCAAACTCAGCGCCAGTTTCAGGATGGCGTAGTGCGAATTCAACCGTGGCTTTTAAAAAGCCAATTTTGCTGCCACAGTCGTAACGTACGCCTTTATAGGCGTAGGCATAAACAGCCTCTTCAGCAAGCATGCTTTGAATGGCGTCTGTCAGTTGGTATTCGCCTCCTGCTCCAGGCTTTAAACCGTCTATGTGTTGGAAGATAGAGGGTGTAAAGATGTAGCGCCCAACTACACCTTGGTCAGAGGGCGCATCTTTGGGCTCAGGTTTTTCAACGATTTGCGACATTTTGGTGAGCCTATCACCGGCTAAAGTGCCTTTGACAACACCATACGATTTACTTTGCTCAGGCAGTATTTTTTCAACAGCCACGATAGAACTGCGGTAGTGTTTAAACACATCGACCATTTGTTTCAACACGCCGGGTTGGTGGTCTAGTAAGTCGTCTGCCAAGATGACAGCAAAGGGGTCGTTGCCTACCAATTTGGCAGCGCAGTTCACAGCATGACCCAGACCTAAAGCCTCGGGTTGGCGAACATAAACGCAGTTCACATTGGCAGGTTTGATATTGCGCACCAACTCCAAGAGTGCTGTTTTATTTTTTTGTTCTAACTCGTACTCAAGTTCAAATGATTTATCGAAGTGATCTTCAATGCTACGTTTGCTGCGACCAGTGACAAAAATCATTTCGGTAATGCCGGCTTCAATGGCTTCTTCGACCGCGTATTGAATTAGAGGCTTGTCCACGATGCACAGCATTTCCTTAGGACTTGCTTTGGTGGCTGGCAAAAAGCGGGTGCCAAGGCCAGCAACAGGAAATACGGCTTTTTTGATGTCGTTCATGAATTGTTGGTTGTCTGATAGGTTTTGATGCGAACTATATTTTCGATAAAAATCAGTTCAGGCTCGTATTGTGTAACGCTTATTGAACGTAACAGTCATGAAATATTAATCTGTCAAAATGACATATTCGAGAAAAATTAGTTAAAACTTATGAA
Source organism: Burkholderiales bacterium (assembly GCA_018969975.1). Classification (GTDB taxonomy): domain Bacteria; phylum Pseudomonadota; class Gammaproteobacteria; order Burkholderiales; family Burkholderiaceae_C; genus Limnohabitans. Next base: position 34,375 of record JAGWXI010000016.1, on the reverse strand, counting down.
AATTTCTGTTTTCGGCACGGGTTATGTGGGCTTGGTTCAGGGTGCAATTCTCGCAGACGCTGGACATCAAGTGATATGCGTAGATATTGATGAAGCCAAGTTAGCCCGTTTACGCAAAGGCGAAATTCCTATTTTTGAACCTGGTTTAGAACCTTTGGTGAAAGCCAACTTCGCTGAAGGTCGATTGCAATTCACCTCTGACGCAGCGCAAGCCGTCGCCCAATCTGAAATTCAATTCATTGCTGTGGGAACACCGCCCAATGAAGACGGCAGCGCTGATCTACAGCACGTATTGAAAGTTGCCAAAACCATCGCCCAACATATCGATGGCTATGCGGTGATTGTTGATAAATCTACCGTACCTGTAGGTACTGCAGACAAAGTGAAAGAAGCCGTCGCGCAGGTATTGAAAGAGCGTGGCGTTAATTTTGAATACGACGTGGTGTCTAACCCCGAGTTTTTAAAAGAAGGTGCAGCTGTCGTTGATTGCCAGCGGCCCGACCGTATTGTGATTGGCACCGACAGCCCGCGCGCTGAAAAACTCTTGCGTGAGTTGTATGAGCCTTTCAACCGCAACCACGACAAAATTTTGGTGATGGGTGTGCGCAGTGCAGAGTTAACCAAGTACGCTGCCAATTGCATGTTGGCTACCAAGATCAGTTTTATGAACGAGATGGCAAACTTGGCTGAACGTTTAGGAGCCGATATTGAAGATGTGCGACAAGGCATTGGTAGCGACTCGCGCATCGGATACCACTTTATTTATCCTGGTGCTGGGTATGGTGGCAGTTGCTTTCCCAAAGACGTAAGCGCTCTGGTGCACACAGCCCAGCAACTTGGTTTCCAGCCTAAATTGCTTGAAGCTGTAGAGGCTCGCAACCATGACCAAAAACGCGTGCTGTTTGACAAGATCAATACGTATTTCAAAGGCAACCTCCAAGGCAAAACTATCGCCTTATGGGGTTTGTCTTTCAAACCCAATACCGACGATATGCGTGAAGCGCCTAGCCGCATATTGATGGAGGCTTTGTGGCAAGCCGGCGCAAAGGTACAAGCCTATGACCCCGCCGCGATGGAAGAGGTGCAGCATATCTATGGTGCGCGTCAAGACCTTATGTTGTGCGGTACCAAAGAAGCGGCACTCTCGGGTGCAGACGCTTTGGCGATCATGACCGAGTGGCGTCAATTCAAAGCGCCTGACTTTGATGGCATTCAAAAAGCTTTAAAAACCCCCGTCATATTTGATGGCAGAAACTTGTATGAGCCAGCACGTATGCGCGAGCGTGGGTTTAGCTATTTCGGCATAGGAAGATAAGCCCATGATTCCAGTCATTCTGTCGGGTGGAAGTGGTTCGCGTTTATGGCCTTTGTCCCGCTCGATGCGACCCAAGCAGTTTTTGGGTGTGACGGATACGCTGAGCCTTTTTCAGCTCACTTTAAAACGCTTAGAAGGTACAAACGGCAAATTACCCGTTCACCCCATCATTGTGGCCAACGCAGACCATCGTTTCTTGGTGGGAGAGCAATGCCGAGAAATGGGTGTTACCCCTGCAGATATTTTGTTAGAACCTGTTGCGCGCAATACGGCACCAGCGATTGCCGCTGCCGCATTTTCGGCGTTGGCTACTGCGGCTAAAGGTGAAGACCCCGTTTTATTGGTCTTGCCTTCAGACCATGTGTTTGCAGATGTGCCAGCGTTTCACCGCGCTGTTGCTGTTGGCGTTAAAGCCGCTGAAGCGGGTGGCATGGTGACATTCGGCATAGTTCCAACGCATGCGGAAACTGGCTATGGTTATGTCAAGGCCGCGCAAGCTTTGAACTCCGAGAAGGCAGTGCCTGTCGAAAAATTTGTAGAGAAACCAGATCTCGCCACTGCGCAAGCCTATATAAAAGACGGTGGGTACACATGGAACAGTGGCATGTTCATGTTCAAAGCGTCGGTGTTTTTAGAAGAACTGGCAACTTGCAACCCAGCGATGCATGCGGCGTGTCAAGCGGCTTGGAAGGCTTCGAAAAAAGATTTTGAGTTTGTGCGATTAGACGCAGACGCGTTTGCCCAATGTCCGTCCGATTCTGTGGACTATGCGGTGATGGAGCGCACTAAAAAAGCAGTGGTTGTGCCTCTCGACGCGGGTTGGAACGATGTGGGCGCTTGGTCTGCGGTGTGGCAAGTGTTGCCGCAAGATGCACAGGGTAATGCTGTCAGAGGCGACGTCATCTTGCATGACACAAGCAATAGTTATGTCCATGCCGATAGACGATTAGTTTCTCTAATCGGCGTGCAAGATTTGGTGGTGGTTGAAACATCAGACGCAGTTTTGGTTGCGCACAAAGACAAAGCCCAGGACGTGAAAAAAGTAGTGGACCAACTCAAAGCGCAGAAACGTTCGGAAGTGGATTTGCACCGCGAGGTTTTCCGTCCATGGGGCTCTTACGATTCTGTGGACCACGGGGAGCGGTTTCAGGTCAAGCGCATCACTGTCAATCCAGGTGCCAAGTTGTCTGTGCAAATGCACCACCACCGGGCCGAGCATTGGGTGGTGGTTTCAGGAACAGCCTTGGTGCGCATAGGTGAAGAGGAACGCATGGTCACTGAAAACCAATCGGTATACATACCTGTAGGTATCGTGCATTCACTCGAGAACCCAGGCAAAGTTCCTTTGCATTTGATTGAGGTGCAATCGGGCTCTTATTTAGGCGAAGACGATATTGTGCGATTCGAAGACAAATATGGGCGCGCTCATTCAGAGGGTGCTAAATGACTATTTTGGTGACTGGGTGTGCGGGTTTTATTGGTAGCAACTTTGTGCACACTTGGTTGGCCTCGTCTGATGAGACGGTGATCAATCTAGACAAATTGACCTATGCCGGTAACTTGGCGAATTTAGATGACATCAAGGGCGACAAGCGCCATGTGTTTGTGCATGGTGATATTGGTGACCGCGAACTGCTAGCAGGCTTGCTCACCCAATACCAACCGCGTGCTGTCTTGAACTTTGCGGCAGAAAGCCATGTTGATCGCTCCATTCATGGGCCTGGAGAATTTATTCAAACCAATGTATTGGGGACTTTCAATTTGTTAGAAAGTGTGCGTGCGTACTGGACTAAGTTGCCAGAGAGCGATGGCGACATAAATCAAAAATCATTCAGGTTCTTACATGTGAGCACGGACGAGGTCTATGGAACTTTGTCAGCCACAGACGCGCCTTTTAAAGAAACCAATCCTTATGAACCTAACAGCCCTTACTCTGCGAGCAAGGCTGCCAGTGACCATTTGGTGCGTGCTTGGCACCACACCTATGGTTTACCAGTTCTTACTACCAACTGCAGTAATAACTATGGCCCCTATCACTTTCCAGAGAAGTTGATTCCATTGGTCATCTTGAATGCATTGGCAGGTAAACCTCTTCCTATTTATGGCGATGGCCAACAAGTGCGTGATTGGTTGTATGTAGAAGACCACTGCCGTGCCATAGCACGCGTTTTAGAAGATGGCAAAGTGGGTGAGTGTTACAACATTGGCGGCTGGAATGAAAAGGCCAATCTGGATGTGGTGAATACCCTCTGCAATATTCTGGATGAGTTGCAACCTCGCGCAGATGGCAAAGCTTATGCAGAACAAATCACGTATGTAAAAGATCGCCTAGGACACGACAGACGCTATGCGATGGATGCCAGCAAGATGGAGCGTGAACTCGGATGGAAACCTCGCGAAACGTTTGAGACCGGTATTCGCAAAACTGTGCAGTGGTATCTCGCTAACCAGTCGTGGGTCGAGGGCGTGACGAGTGGCGCATATAGACAATGGCTAGATAAGCACTATGGTGCGTGAGTAATGCCTCCAGATAACAAACCAAGCTACCGTGTTTTGTTGTTGGGTGCGAATGGCCAACTCGGATTTGCGCTCGGTGGCGCATTGAAAGCACTAGGTGAAGTAAAAGCCCTTACCCGCAGCGAAGCAGATTTTTCCAATGCGTTTGCTTTGCGCGATACCTTGTTGCCTGTCGTTAAAAAATTCCAACCACACGTGATCGTGAATGCCGCTGCTTACACCGCAGTGGACAAAGCCCAAACCGATCAAGCCATTGCTATGCAAGTCAATGCCCAATCCGTTGGCGTATTGGCTGAGTTGGCCCAATCCATAAATGCCGTGCTAGTGCACTACTCAACTGATTATGTTTTTGACGGAGCTGGCAATACGCCCTGGTCAGAGGATGATCAAACGAATCCTTTATCTGTTTACGGACAATGCAAATGGTTAGGCGAATGCGCAGTTCGACAACATTGCCACAAGTATTTGATATTGCGTACCAGTTGGGTGGTAGGAACGCATGGCAATAATTTCTTAAAAACCATGTTGCGATTGGCTGCCGAGCGAGACAGTTTGAAGGTGGTGGCAGATCAAATGGGAGTGCCTACCTCTGCTGAGTTGTTGGCAAAAGTGACTGTCGATGTTTTGCAAACTATGTTGCTTGCTGCGCAAGAGGATGCAAGATTTGGAACTTATCATCTTGCGGCTGCTGGCGAAACCTCTTGGCATGCTTATGCGCAATACGTCATTGCTGGCGCTTTACAGCGCGGGGCACGTCTCACCTGCAAGCCTGAGTCGGTAGAACCTATTTCTACCAGCGCTTATCCATTACCAGCACCACGTCCAGCTAATTCGCGTTTGAATACAGAAAAAATTCGTTCTACTTTTGGTATTGAGTTGCCTGCATGGCAGTTGGGTGTTGATGCCATACTTGACGTCTTGATCTAAGCAGACCGATCTACTGCCATGCTGTTATATCCTCTCCATAATCAAGTCCCTACCCACATTCAAAACCCACAAAACCATGACTAAGCATCGCAAAGGCATCATCTTGGCAGGCGGTTCAGGCACGCGCCTGTATCCGGTGACGCAAGCGGTGAGTAAACAACTCATGCCGGTCTATGACAAGCCCATGATTTATTACCCGCTCAGTACTTTGATGCTCAGTGGTATTCGTGAGGTCTTGGTTATTTCCACGCCACAAGACACTCCGCGCTTTAGCGAATTATTGGGCGATGGAAGTCAGTGGGGCATGCATATTGAATATGCGGTACAGCCCAGCCCTGATGGATTGGCGCAAGCCTTCATCATTGGTAAAAACTTTGTGAATGATCATCCCAGTGCGTTGGTCTTGGGTGACAATATTTTTTATGGCCATGACTTGGTCAAGCAATTGCAAAGTGCGAACGCACGAGAGCATGGTGCCAGCGTATTTGCCTACCATGTGACCGACCCCGAGCGTTATGGTGTGGTCGCGTTTGATGCACACCAGCGCGCTTTATCCATTGAAGAAAAGCCGGCGCAACCTAAATCCAACTACGCGGTGACGGGCCTTTATTTTTATGACGAACAAGTCTGCGACATTGCAGCCAATGTCAAGCCTTCGCACCGTGGTGAGTTGGAGATCACAGATGTCAACAAACGCTATTTGGAAATGGGGCATTTAAGTGTCGAGATCATGGGCCGCGGCTTTGCATGGTTAGACACGGGCACGCATGAGAGTTTGATGGAAGCAGCTAGCTTTATTGCTACTTTGCAAAAACGCCAAGGCTTGATGGTGGCGTGCCCAGAAGAAATCGCCTTCATGCAAAACTGGATTGATGCTGCGGCGTTACAAAAGCTTGCGACTCCGTTAGCAAAGAACGGCTATGGCCAATACCTTTTGAACTTACTGAAATAACCAGATGCCTTACCAAGTCAGCCCCACATCGCTTGACGGCGTTTTAATTCTGGAGCCCCAGGTTTTTGGAGATACGCGCGGTTTCTTTTTTGAGAGCTTTAATAGCCGTGATTTTTTGCATGCCACGGGCTTAGAGGTGCAGTTTGTTCAAGATAACCACAGCAAATCTGGGCAAGGTGTATTGCGTGGATTGCACTACCAAATTCAACATCCGCAAGGTAAATTGGTGCGCGTCACACAGGGTGAAGTCTTTGATGTGGCCGTGGACATGCGGCGCTCGTCCAAGCAATTTGGCAAATGGATAGGCACGCATTTAAGTGCAGAGAACAAACGCCAGTTGTGGGTGCCAGAAGGTTTTGCCCATGGCTTTGTGGTGCTGAGTGAGTCGGCTGAATTTTTATATAAAACTACCGACTACTACCACCCTGAGCACGAGCGCAGTGTGTTGTGGTCCGATCCCGAATTGAAAATTGATTGGCCTTTTAAGTTCGAGCCTAAATTGGCGGCCAAAGACGCAAACGCCCCATTATTCAAAGGCGCTGAGACGTTTGCTTAAGTTAGTTCACCATCACCAACTTACCCATCACCCCACGTGACCCCATCTCCGCATAAGCTTGTTTGAGTTCTGCCATAGGCATGGTTTTGTGAATCACGGGTTTGATTTTTCCTTGGCTATACCACTTTGCTAACTCTTGCATCATGGCCGCATTGGCAGCGCTTTCACGACGCGCAAAATCGCCCCAAAAAACACCCACGATAGACGCGCCTTTGAGCAAAGCCAAATTCCAAGGCAAGGCGGGAATAGGACCTGCAGCAAATCCCACCACCAAATAACGCCCACGCCATGCGATGGATCTGAATGCGGGCTCTGCATAGTCACCACCGACAGGGTCGTAAATCACATCAGGACCTTTGCCTTCAGTGAGTTCTTTCAGCCGTTCACGAAAATTATCTTTGTTGTAGTTGATGGTGGCGTCTGCTCCTTGCCCAGCACATAGTTCACACTTTTCATGTGTAGAAGCAGCAGCAATCACGCGCGCACCCGATGCTTTGGCAATTTGAATGGCGGCAGTGCCTACGCCACCGGCAGCACCCAGTACCAACACCGTTTCACCCGCTTTGAGTTGTCCACGGTCTAACAAGGCATGGTGCGAAGTGGCATAGGTCATGATGAATGCCGCTGCATCGACTGAGCCAAAACCGGCAGGCAACGGCATGCAGAGTTTGGCGGGCGCCAATGTGTGCGTACCAAAACCGCCGGTGCCACTCAGACATGCTACGGCTTGGCCAACTTGTAAATGGGTAACGCCTTCGCCCACAGCTTCAACGATTCCCGCATATTCAGAACCGGGTACAAAGGGCAGGGGCGGTTTCATTTGGTATTTGTTCTGCACGATCAATAGATCGGGAAAATTCAAGCTCGCGGCTTCAATGCGTATGCGCACTTCACCAGCTTTGGGTTCAGACGTGGGAAGCGATTTCCAAGTAAGGGCATCCACACCAATAGGGTTTTCACAAAGCCATGCGTGCACAAATTTCTCCTTTAAAAATGGATGGTGATGATAGGGGATTTGTAAACATGACCAGTTTTGTCACACGCTAACCCTACAATCGATTCTCTTTGAAAGCTTGCATGAATATTCTCATTTCTAACGATGATGGCTATCAAGCCACAGGTATTGTTGCTTTGTATGAAGCCCTGAAAGATTTAGGACGCGTGGAGGTAGTCGCGCCAGAGCAAAACAACAGTGCGAAATCTAATGCGCTGACATTGCATTCACCTTTGTATGTACAACAAGCTAGCAACGGTTTTCGCTATATCAACGGCACACCTGCTGACTGTGTGCACATCGCTTTGACTGGATTACTCGGATACAAGCCTGATTTGGTGGTCTCAGGCATCAACAATGGTGCCAACATGGGCGATGACACCATTTACTCTGGCACGGTGGGTGCCGCAATGGAAGGCTATTTATTTGGCATTCCATCGATCGCGTTTTCGCAGGTGGAAAAAGGTTGGTTGCATATTGATGCTGCAGCTGCCAAAGCCCGTGCCTTGGTGCAAGAGGTGATTGCGAAAGGTTTGCTTGGAAATGGCGCATGGTTGTTGAATGTGAATGTGCCCAATAAGCCCTTGGACCAAATCAAGCCATTGAAGGTCACGCGATTAGGAAGACGCCACGCTGCAGAACGCGTGATCACCCAAACCAGTCCGCGCGGTGACACCATGTATTGGATTGGCGGTGCAGGTCCTGCAAAAGACGATAGCGATGGCACCGATTTCCACGCAACTTTCGAAGGCCATTGCTCTGTCACGCCCCTACAAGTTGATCTAACGGAACATGAAAGCCTTGCATCATGGGGGCAGCGTTTAGACGGACGCTTGGCATGAAAGAGCGGCCGAGTTTTCCCGCCAAGCTCAATACAGGCAAGCATGCTGCCACTCCAAAAAAGTTGAGTACCAACGTCGCAGCTGGTTTTGGATTAGATTCTTCCACCGTTCGCGCACGTATGGTGCAAAAACTTGCGCAACAAGGTATCGAAGATGCCAGAGTGCTGGAGGCCATGGGGCGTATAGAGCGCCATCGCTTTGTCGACAGCGCATTAGCTAATCAAGCTTATGAAGACACCAGTTTGCCTATTGGTTTAGGGCAAACTATCTCCAAACCTAATGTGGTTGCGCGCATGATGACTTTGCTCAGACAAGCACCAAGCATAAAAAATCATAGCTTGGGCCGTGTAATGGAGATAGGAACTGGCTGTGGCTACCAAGCAGCTTTGTTGTCTTTACTCGCCCAAGAGGTCTACAGCATTGAACGCTTGCGAGGGCTCTACAACAAGGCGCGAGAGAATCTACGCCCAATGCGGTTACCAAATGTGCATGTGATTTTTGGAGACGGAATGTTGGGTTACCCCCAAGGAGCTCCTTACAGCGCCATCATTGCAGCAGCGGGGGGAGAATCTATTCCCCAGGCATGGATTGACCAGCTTGAGATCGGTGGTCGCATCGTTGCGCCGATGCAAGACGCAGTTGGTAAGCAAGCCTTGTTGGTTGTAGATAAAACTGCACAAGGCTTAAAACAAATGTTGCTCGAGCCGGTACTGTTCGTGCCCCTAAAATCTGGGGTTGCTTGATGCAGGAGAGATGCACATGAGACGTGTTAAACATTGGGTAGGTGGGGTACTGCTATGTGCCTTGGTGTTTGCAGGTTGCGCGAATAAAAACAGACCTGCTCCAGTCGAGGACCGCTCACCCAACTCTGCTGTCCGCGCCCCAGCCAAAGCACTCGCTACTGTCGAAAACACTGGTAAGGCGGGCTACTACACCGTCAAACCTGGGGATACTTTGATTCGTATTGGCATGGACAACGGCCAGAGTTGGCGTGACATCGCCCGCTGGAACAACCTTGAAAATCCCAATCTAATTGAGACCGGTCAAGTATTACGTGTGGTGCCTTTAGAAGAAACGGGTGTTGTGGTGCGCCCAGTTACTTCAACAAATGTAGTTACCAGTTCAACACCTAGTCAAGTTGCCAGTGTCCCAAGCACCTCTAGTACGTCAAGCGCAGTCAAGCCCAATGCCTCCTTGACTTCTCCCCCTTCATCCTCACCACCTGCAAGCAACATAGCTTCATCTGACTCTTCTGAGGAGACGGTTGCTTTTCAATGGCCTACCCGAGGCAATCTGCTGGCAGGTTTTGACGAAGTCAAAAACAAAGGAATTGACATAGCAGGCAAAGCAGGAGATCCAGTTGTGGCAGCAGCAGATGGCAAGGTGGTGTATGCCGGTGCTGGCTTACGGGGTTATGGCAATCTTGTCATCATCAAGCACAACAGTACCTTTTTAACCGCCTATGCCCATAACCAATCCTTGATGGTCAAAGAGGACCAAGCAATAAAGCGTGGTCAAAAAATTGCAGAGATGGGCAATAGCGATACAGATCAGGTCAAGCTGCATTTTGAAATTCGTCGCCAAGGGAAACCCGTCGATCCAGCTAAATATTTACCTGCCAATTGATGACTGACAGCACGCTCTTTATTGAGTCAATGGATCTTGAAGCGCAGGGCGTAGCGCATCGTGACGATGGCAAGGTTGTTTTTGTTGAAGGTGCCTTGCCTTTTGAAAGGGTTCGAGCAAATATTCATCGAAAGAAAAATAATTGGGAACAGGGCTCGTTGCTGGAAGTGGTACACGAATCCTCGCAGCGCGTTCGTCCCGGATGCCTGCACTTTGGCTTGCACGCCGGTGCCTGTGGCGGTTGCAAGATGCAACACTTAGACGCTGATGCGCAGGTGGCTGTCAAGCAGCGCGCCTTGGAAGATAACCTGTGGCATTTGGGCAAAGTCAGGCCTGAGAATATATTGCGTCCGATACACGGTCCTACCTGGGGATACCGCTACCGTGCGCGCTTGTCAGTGCGCGATGTATTGAAGAAAAACACTGTTCTTGTGGGTTTTCATGAACGAAAAAGCCGCTATGTAGCGGATATGCAAAATTGCCCCGTACTGCCTCCACCTGTCAGCGCTTTACTGATGCCCTTGCGTGGTCTTTTAGAGAGTATGCATGCGCGTGCGACTTGTCCCCAGATCGAGCTCGCTTGTGGTGATCGTGTGGTTGCCTTGGTATTGCGCCATTTAGAACCCTTTACTTCGGGTGATATTGAGCTTCTCAGGCAATTCGCTAGCAAACATGGTGTTCAGTGGTGGCTGCAGCCCAAAGGCCCCGACACGGTAACTTTGCTGCCGGGCCAAAAAGAGGAGCAACTTGCATACGATTTGCCTGATTTTGGCGTGTCGATGCCATTCAAGCCAACGGACTTTACGCAAGTTAATCCGCATATCAACCGTGCTTTGGTGAAACGCGCTTTGCGTTTGCTAGATCCGCGATCGCATGAGCGTGTTATCGATTGGTTTTGCGGCTTGGGTAATTTCACCCTGCCGATTGCCACTTTAGCGGGAGAAGTGTTGGGTATAGAGGGTAACGAGACTTTGGTTGACCGTGCTCGTAGTAACTTGGTTTGGAATCAATCTCACAATTCAACCGCTTTTGCGCCGACGCAATTTGCCGCACGAGATTTGTTTGATATGACGCCAGCATCTTTGGCTGCAGATGGGGTGGCAGATAAATGGCTGATTGATCCACCTCGCGAAGGTGCTTTTGCATTAGTCCAAGCCTTGGTTGCTTTACGAAACCAACCTGAATTGGCCCATGATTGGAAACCCCCAAGGCGAATTGTTTATGTGAGTTGCAACCCTTCTACTTTAGCCCGCGATGCGGGTTTACTAGTTAATCTTGCTGGGTATCTATGTAGTGGAGCAGGTGTTGTAAATATGTTTGCGCATACAGCCCATGTCGAGAGTGTGGCAGTATTTGATTTGGCTATATAAAAGATACACAGGAAATAAAAAAGGGGCTAAAAGCCCCTTTTAATTGTGTAAGCAAAAACTGAATTAATCGCGTTCGCCACCAAATATTCCTAATAAGGCTAACAAGCTTTGGAAGACATTGAGAACATCAAGGTACAGAGTGAGTGTGGCGCTGATGTAATTGGTTTCGCCGCCGTCCATGATTTGCTTGAGGTCATACAGCATAAAGGCGCTGAATATAGCCATGGACAAAACAGAGATGACCAACATACCGGTGGATGAGCCAACAAAAATATTGATGATGCTACCCACCATCAAAATAATGACGCCAACCATCAGCCACTTACCCAAGCCAGAAATATCTCGCTTGATAACAGAAGCCAAACTTGCCATGACGAAAAATACGCCCGCTGTGCCGCCAAAAGCGGTCATCACCAATTCAGCACCATTTTTGAATCCCAAGACCATGGCAATCATGCGCGAGAGCATGAGGCCCATGAAGAAGGTGAAACCTAGCAAAACGTAAACACCAGTGGAGGAGTGCTTGGTTTTTTCAATGGCGTAGATAAAACCAAATGCGCCAGCAAGCATCAAAATAATGCCCAAGCCACCAGACAAGGCGTAACTAATACCGGAGGCCACACCCACCCAGGCACCCAAAACAGTGGGCAACATGCTCACGGCGAGCAGCCAGTAGGTATTACGAAGGACTCGGTTACGATCCTCAGTGGATAAGACGTCGTAGTATTCGACTGATTGGATTTGGTCGTTCATGTCACGATCTCCTGTAAACACCTGCACATGCAGATCCACCCATTTTAGGGCAATTGGTTTTAGAAAGCTTGGTGTAAATCCTAGTTTTTACAAGGATTTATGACGTAATAAGTGGGTATGCTTTGCGCCAAATCAATAGCTCAGTACCCCATCCGAGCAAAAACTTGTCAACGAATTTGTAAATTTTTACCCCACTAAGCTTAAGCATGAAAACAAAACCACAATTAGAGTCCTCCGACACCAAGACAATTCTTGTCGCTGCAGAGGCCGAGGCTGTTAAAAACAATTGGGCAGTCGTGATTGCCGTGGTTGATGATGGTGGCCATTTGTTGGGAATGCACCGTATGGATGGCGTAGCTACTATTTCTGCCCACATCGGGCCTGCCAAGGCTACGACAGCTGCTTTGGGGAGACGCGAAAGCAAAGTTTACGAAGACATTATCAACAATGGTCGTTTTTCTTTTCTTAGCGCACCATTTTTACAAGGCATGCTCGAAGGCGGTGTGCCCATCATCAAGGAGGGTCAATGTATTGGTGCGGTAGGTGTCAGTGGGGTCAAATCTAGCGAAGACGCGCAGATTGCCAAGGCAGGCATTGCAGCTTTGGGTTTGTAGGGCCACCCAAAACTGTCAATAACTCAAACGTTCTGGACTTATTTCTTGCAAGATCGTTGTGGCAATTTCTTCGATGCTTTTATGTGTGGTCGATAGCCACCTAATTCCCGCGCGTCGCATCATGGATTCAGCTTCAGCAACTTCGTAACGACAATTTGCAAGATTGGCATAGTTAGAGTTGGGACGCCGCTCGTGACGAATTTCGCTCAACCGATCGGGTTGTATGGTTAGACCAAAAATTTTCTTTTTGAACGGAACCAAGGCCAAGGGCAATTGCTTTCGTTCAAAGTCATCTGGTATCAGCGGGTAATTTGCTGCTTTGAGCCCATGTTGCATTGCCAAATACAAACTAGTTGGCGTTTTACCGCTTCGGCTTACGCCCACCAAAATCACATCCGAAAACTCTAAATCTCTATTGAGTTGTCCATCGTCGTGCGCCAGCGAAAAGTTGATGGCTTCAATGCGATCGTGGTATTCCTTGCTTTTGCTCACGTCTGAGAATCGGCCAATACGGTGGTTGGACTTGATGCCAAGTTCCGCTTCTAAGGGATTGACGAACGTACCAAACATGTCAAGCATCATGCCCTTGCTTGCGCCCATGATGACTTGGAGCACCTCTTCATTAACCAAAGTAGTGAAAACAATAGGTTTGCGCCCCTCCAAGTCTGCGGTGTGATTGATTTGTCGGACAGCTTGATGTGCTTTGTCTACAGAATCAACGAAGGGTAGTCGCACATGTTTGAATTTAAGCTCAAACTGCGCCAAGATTGCATTGCCAAATGTCTCTGCAGTAATACCCGTTCCGTCTGAGATGAAGAAAACTGTGGGATTGGGCATGGGAATTTAATTTCTTAAAGGCTAGAGGGGCTAACTACAATGCATAGATTATCCGAATTTCAACATGCAAATTAGCCGCCTACACCAAAAAATACCAAGTAGCACACCTTGCATGGATGCGCCAGTTTTAACTTTTGGAGACTTCCCATGTCAGCACTTTTTTCTCCGACCGCCTTGGTCGTACCGTTTGAAAACCTGAGGATGACCGACGTCGAGTCGGTCGGTGGCAAAAATGCCAGCCTCGGCGAGATGATTTCCCAACTTCCCTCTGGTGTGCGCGTACCAACGGGTTTCGCCACTACCGCCCATGCATTTCGTGCTTTTTTGCAGCACGATGGATTGACAGACAAAATCAATACAACGCTCAACGCTTTAGATACAGAAGACGTGCGAGCCTTAGCCCAAGTTGGAGCTGAAATTCGCAGTTTGGTTTTGTCGCAGCCTTATCCCGCAGATTTAGAAAAAGCGATTCGCGAGGCATTCGCCACTCTCAGCGCTGGAGACGCACATGCGTCATTTGCAGTGCGCTCCTCTGCCACGGCAGAAGATCTACCCGACGCCTCCTTTGCAGGTCAGCAAGAAACCTTCTTGAATGTGGTGGGCATTGAAGAAGTGCTGCACAAAATGAAAGAAGTCTTTGCTTCACTTTACAACGACCGCGCTATCAGTTACCGCGTGCACAAAGGGTTTGCCCATGCTGATGTGGCTTTGTCCGCTGGCGTGCAACGCATGGTGCGCTCAGACTTGGGCGCTGCGGGTGTGATGTTCACCATCGATACCGAGTCAGGGTTTGAAGACGTTGTCTTCATCACATCAAGTTATGGTTTAGGCGAGACTGTCGTTCAAGGCGCTGTCAATCCCGATGAGTTTTATGTCCATAAACCTATGCTCAAAGCGGGTAATCGCGCAGTCATTCGTCGCAATCTGGGTTCCAAGTTAGTACAAATGGAGTTTTCTTCCCCCGAAGAAAAAAAAGCCAGTGGACATTTGGTCAAAACCACGGATGTACCCACCGAGTTACGTAACCGTTATTCATTGTCAGACGTCGAAGTTGAGCAACTCGCCCACTATGCATTGGTCATCGAACAACACTACGGACGCCCCATGGACATTGAATGGGGCAAAGATGGTAACGATGGCTTGCTCTATATCTTGCAAGCTCGACCAGAGACAGTAAAGAGCCAGCAAAAGGGCCAATCTGAACTGCGTTACAAACTCAAAGGACAGGGCACGGTGCTAGCACATGGTCGTGCGATCGGGCAAAAAATTGGCACTGGCCCCGTGCGCTTAGTGCACAACATTAGCGAAATGGACAAGGTGCAGCCCGGCGACGTTTTGGTAACCGACATGACTGATCCCAATTGGGAACCTGTTATGAAGCGCGCTAGCGCTATCGTGACTAACCGTGGCGGGCGTACCTGCCACGCCGCCATCATTGCAAGAGAGCTAGGTATTCCTGCCGTGGTAGGTTGTGGCGATGCGACCGAGCATCTTAAAGACGGCACATTAGTTACTGTCAGCTGTGCAGAGGGTGACACTGGACATATTTACGATGGATTATTAGAGACCGAGGTGACCGAGGTTGAGCGCGGGGCTATGCCACCCATCAAGACCAAGATCACCATGAACGTAGGCAACCCGCAGTTGTCATTTGATTTTTGCCAATTACCCAATGATGGAGTGGGCTTGGCAAGACTGGAATTCATCATCAACAACAACATTGGCGTTCACCCCAAAGCTATTTTGGATTACCCCAACGTAGATGCTGATTTAAAGAAGGCTGTCGAATCCGTTGCCCGTGGACATGCTTCACCACGCGCTTTCTATGTAGATAAAGTTGTTGAAGGCGTAGCTACTATCGCTGCGGCGTTCTGGCCAAAACCAGTGATTGTGCGTTTGTCAGACTTTAAATCCAACGAATATCGCAAACTCATTGGAGGCAGCCGTTATGAGCCCGAAGAAGAAAATCCGATGCTTGGGTTTAGAGGCGCAGCCCGCTATATCAGTGAAGATTTTGGGGAGGCTTTTGCCATGGAGTGTGAGGCCATGCATCGCGTGCGCACAGAATTAGGATTGACCAACGTTCAAGTGATGGTGCCATTTGTCCGAACCTTGCAGCAAGCACAACGGGTTACCCAACTCTTAGAGCAGCATGGACTCAAGCGTGGAGAAAATGAACTCAAGATCATCATGATGTGTGAAGTTCCCAGCAATGCCATTTTGGCCAATGAGTTTTTGCAGTTCTTTGATGGTTTCTCCATCGGTTCGAACGATCTAACCCAACTTACCTTGGGCCTTGACCGCGACTCTGGATTGGAATTGTTGTCTGCCGACTTTGATGAACGTGACCCCGCTGTCAAAGTGCTGCTCAAAAAAGCCATCGATGCCTGCAAGGCCCAAGGTAAATACGTGGGAATTTGTGGTCAAGGACCTAGTGACCACCCTGATTTTGCACATTGGTTGGTCGATCAGGGCATTGATTCCATCTCTCTCAATCCTGACAGTGTTATCGAAACCTGGAAAATGTTAGCCAAATAGGCTAGAATAATAGGCTTTTCACCTTGCTGCATCGCGACAGACGCCGCGAGCAGCTTCATCCATAAGGAGTGTCTATGCGTCATTACGAAATCATTTTGTTGATCCATCCGGATCAAAGCGAGCAGGTTCCTGCCATGCTCGAGCGTTACAAAGGCATGATCACCGCTGGTGGTGGCGCCATTCACCGTGTTGAAGATTGGGGCCGCCGTCAGCTGGCTTACATGATCAACAAATTAGCCAAAGCGCACTACATCTGCCTCAACATCGAAGCCAACCAAGCCGTCATGACGGAGTTGGAACATGCTTTCAAGTTCAACGATGCCGTGTTGCGCCACCTCACAGTTTTGCGTAAAAAAGCGGAAACCGGGCCATCGCTGATGATGAAAACAGTTGAGCGCGAAGAAGCACGCAAATCCCAACAGCCCGAGTACATGGCTTAACCCTGCTGTCATTGCGAGGTGTGAACCAATTTGTTTTGAGTGCTTGTATCGTAGAGGCTGCGGCCATGCGATACACCCCTGCTGGCTTACCCGCCCTTGATATGCGTCTAGCGCATGTCTCTTCCCTTCAAGAAGCAGGGCAAACCCGGCAAGTCAAAGCGAATCTCAAAGCAGCTGCCATTGGTAGCGTAGCTGAGCGTTTGGTCCAACAACCACTTGGTCAAGATCTCAGGTTCACTGGATTTGTTTCTTCACCGCGTAACAGCAAGCAAATTGTTTTTCATATTCAAGATTTCCAGCCCATTTCATAGGATGACCAATCATGGCCACATTTAAAAAATTCAACAAAGACAAGCGCCCCAAGCGCAATACCCAATCACTTTTGTTCAAACGCAAGCGCTTTTGCCGTTTCACAGTCACTGGCGTTGAAGAAATAGACTACAAAGATGTCGACACCTTGCGTGACTTCATCGCTGAAAACGGCAAGATCATTCCTGCCCGTTTGACTGGCACACGCGCTATCTACCAGCGCCAACTCAATACTGCCATCAAGCGCGCCCGTTTTTTGGCTTTGGTTCCTTACAGTGACCAGCACAATATCTAAGGAGATACGGCCATGCAAATTATTCTTCTCGACAAGGTCGTTAACCTTGGAAATCTAGGTGAAGTTGTTAGAGTCAAAGACGGCTACGCACGCAACTTTTTAATTCCCTCAGGGCGTGCCCGACGCGCTACCGAATCGGCCATCAAAGAGTTCGAAAACCGTCGTGCTGAATTAGAAAAAGCTGCCGCCACTAAACTGGCTGCTGCGCAGGCGCAAGGCGAAAAACTCGGCGGTACTTCCATCAAGTTAAGTCAAAAAGCGGGCGTAGATGGTCGTTTATTCGGTTCTGTTACCAACTTCGACATCGCCGAAGAATTGACTAAAAATGGTTACGCGGTAGCTAAATCGCAAATCCGTATGCCCACGGGCCCTATCAAATTGGTAGGCGACAGCACCGTAAGCGTAGCTTTACATACAGACGTAGTGGTAGATATAACTGTGTCGGTTTACGGCGAAACGGCTTAAGCACCTTTTATCCACAGGTTTATCCCCAGGGTGCGGGCCCATCAGGGCTTAGGATGTAGGTTTTATTAAAAACTATGTCTGCCGTTTTATCAAACTTTGACGACAACTTTCCTGCCGATCAGCAGGTTGCGCAGTTGCGTATTCCTCCGCATTCCATGGAGGCTGAATCGAGCGTGTTAGGTGGCTTGCTACTCGACAACAAATCGTGGGAGCAAGTCACCGATTTATTGTCCGAGTCCGCTTTCTATCGCTACGAACACCGGCAAGTCTATGCAGGTATTGGTGCGCTAATCAATACTTCGCGCCCTGCAGATGTGATCACGGTCTATGAATATTTGCAGTCTATTGGCAAAGCTGAAGAAGTTGGAGGCTTGGGATACTTAAATGCGCTTGCACAGTATGTGCCAAGTGCTAGCAACATCCGTCGCTATGCTGAAATCGTTCGCGAAAGAGCCATCTTGCGCAAATTGGTAACCGCAAGTGACGAAATTGCTACAAATGCTTTCAATACCCAAGGAAAACCTGTTCCTCAAATTCTGGATGAGGCAGAGCAAAAAATCTTCCAAATAGGTGAAGAAGGATCCCGCTTGAAACAGGGCTTTCAAAGCATGGATCAATTGGCCGTGATTTTGATGGACCGCGTTGATGAAATGTCCAAACAACAAAACGACATCACTGGGGTAGCCTCGGGTTTTATTGACTTTGACAGGATGACCTCTGGAATGCAGGCTGGAGATTTGATTGTTCTTGCCGCCAGACCATCTATGGGTAAAACAGCTCTGGCAATCAATATTGCTGAGCATGTAGCGCTCAACGAAGGCTTACCAGTTGCCGTGTTTTCTATGGAAATGGGTGCCTCACAATTGGCTATTCGTATTGTTGGTTCTCTTGGGCGCATTGATCAGCAACGTTTACGCACTGGTAAATTGAACCAAGAAGAATGGCCTCGTTTGGCGGAGACGATGGAGAAATTACGTAATGTTTCTCTGCATATTGATGAGACACCTAGCCTTACGCCCATGGAACTTCGCGCCAATGCGCGGAGATTGGCACGCTCTTGTGGAAAATTAGGCTTGATTGTTGTTGATTATTTGCAACTAATGAGTGGTAACACCAGCAACAGCAATGGTGACAACCGCGCCACAGAAATTGGTGAAATTTCGCGCGGATTAAAAATGTTGGCCAAAGAATTGCAATGTCCTGTAATGGCCTTGTCGCAACTCAATCGAAGTGTGGAGACTCGTACGGATAAACGACCCATGATGAGCGATTTACGAGAGTCTGGCGCGATAGAACAAGATGCGGATGTCATCATGTTCATCTACCGAGATGATTACTACAACAAAGACTCAAAAGAACCAGGTGTTGCAGAAGTCATTATTGGCAAACACCGTAATGGCCCTACAGGTACGGTGAAGCTCGCATTCCTCAAGCCCATTACCCGCTTTGAAAGCTTGGCAAGTGGCTACAGCAGTGGGGATTACTAAAAAATCAAAGCACGTCGCTAGCAAAGTCCGCTAGGCGTGAACGCTCTCCGCGGGCTAGTGTGATGTGGCCGCCATGGGGCCATCCCTTAAAGCGGTCTACCGCAAAAGTTAATCCCGAAGAACCTTCGGTTAGGTAGGGTGTGTCAATCTGGGCCAAATTACCCATACAAACAATTTTGGTACCAGGCCCCGCGCGGGTAATCAAGGTTTTCATTTGCTTAGGCGTTAGGTTTTGCGCTTCGTCGATGATCAAATACTTGTTGAGGAAAGTACGCCCGCGCATAAAGTTCAAGCTTTTAATCTTTATGCGGCTGCGAATAAGTTCGTTGGTTGCTGCACGTCCCCATTCGCCAGCGCTGGTTTCAGTTTTAGCAAGAACTTCTAAGTTGTCATCAAGAGCCCCCATCCATGGCCCCATTTTTTCTTCTTCTGTACCCGGCAAGAAGCCGATGTCTTCGCCAACACTCACTGTTGCGCGCGTCATGATGATCTCGGTATATCGGCGGTCGTCCAGCACTTGGGTAAGGCCAGCGGCAAGTGCCATCAAAGTCTTGCCTGTGCCGGCAGTTCCAGTAAGAGTGACAAAGTCAATTTCAGGGTCAGTGAGTAAATTCATCGCGAAGTTTTGTTCGCGGTTTCTAGTGGTCACACCCCAGACTGCATTTTTGAGATGGGTGAAATCCTTCAATGTTTTAAGCACCACAGTCTTGCCGCGAATTTCAGTCACACGTGCATACAAACTAGGTTCACCAGGGGACTCGAAATAAACAAACTGGTTGATATGAAGTTCTGGAACGATGGGCCCACTTAATCTGTAAAAAGTTTGACTGCCACTTTGCCAACTCTCTACGGACTTGGCGTGCTTGATCCAAAAATCATGGGGCAAGGCCAAAGCACCGGAATACAGCAAATCACCGTCTTCCAAAGTTTTGTCGTTTTGATAGTCTTCGGCCAATAATCCAAGTGCGCGGGCTTTGACGCGCATATTGATGTCTTTGGATACCAAGACTACAGGTCGATTTGCATATTGCGCACGCAAAGCTTCAACCACGCCCAAAATTTGGTTGTCTGCTTTACCTTGGGGCAGGCTCGATGGAAGTGTGAAATGAAGGGGTTGGGTTTGGAAGAACAGCCGCCCGCCTACTTCACGATGTCCTGTGCCGTTGAGTTGGATACCGGTGGTGATGTCAGCTTCATGGTGATGTGCAACCAACGCATCCAGAGAACGGCTTGTCTGTCTGGCATTACGAGCGACTTCGGTCATGCCTTTTTTATTACTATCGAGCTCCTCCAAAACGATCATCGGTAAAAAGATGTCGTGCTCTTCAAAGCGATAGAGGCACATCGGATCATGCATTAATACATTGGTATCGAGCACGAATAATTTGATAGGCCCAGTGCTTTTTGTTTTTTTCGGCTTGGAAGTTGTTCGCGTTTGGATGCTGGTCTTTTTTGTGGAGGACGGCATGGTGCGCTGCAGTATTTCAGGCTCCATCAATTCTTCGTGTAGCTCTCCGCCGCCTGAGCGATCAAATCCATCTAGCGAAGGATGGAGTGTTTCTCTTTGAGTTAACTCTTCTTGTTCACTAGAACGGCGGGTGGGACGGGTTTTTGCAGGTGCATCAAATGCTTCGGTATTGACAAGAGCAGCGCGTTTGGTGGGAGCTGGTGGCAGGGGCATGAGGTGAGACTGGGGGTGTATCAATTGAGTGCAGGTTTTCAGCCAGATTTCTTAAGGGCTTTCACTGCCTTGAGAACTTCATCAACATGTCCAGGTACTTTAAGTCCGCGCCATTCATGTTTTAGCATGCCGTCGGCACCAATCAAAAATGTACTGCGTTCGATACCTTTTACTTTTTTCCCGTACATGATTTTATTTTTAACAACACCAAACATGTGACACATTTTTTCTTCGGTGTCGGCAATGAGTTGAAAAGGCAGTTCCAGTTTTGCTTTGAAGTCGTCGTGTGACTTCATGTTGTCGCGCGAGACACCAAATACGACAGCGCCAGCTTTCGCGAAGTCTTTGTATTTATCGCGAAACTGCATAGCTTCAGTAGTGCAACCCGGTGTGTTGTCCTTGGGGTAGAAATACAAAACCACTATGTGGCCATGGTGGGAAGAATTAGAGACCTTAATACCGCCTGTGGCGTTAGCTTCAAATTCGGGAAGGGGTTTGTTGACAACAATTGCCATGGCGCTCAATCAGATGTGACAGAAAAAAAGGCCGATCGAGGGGTGCGACTGTGTAGACGCACCTTCAAACGACAACCCGTGATTTTAACTGGAAATTACAAATGCCTTACGTTGCCGTAATTCAGCTTGAAACAAAAGAGAAAAGAAAAAATGAAAAGTTGTTTATGGCTGTTCTACTAAAAGAGCGGCAGCTACTTTGCGGCCTTCACCAGCAAGGATATTGAAGGTGCGGCAAGCTGCAAATGTATCCATGGTTTCCAATCCAATTCCTCTTTGCATCAGGGGACTCAGCCATTCCAGATGGATAAATCGAAGTTGGGTACCGCTTCCAAAAATCAGGAGTTCTACGGGCAATTGGGACAAACGCTCAAAATGTCTGGGCGTCAAATCTGAGAATTGCAAACAATCCCAGTCAAATTTGTCCCCGAGCGAAGTAATAACAAGGCTGTGGCTGATTTTTTCTCCAGATACACCTATCCATCCAACCCCATAGCCAGTCACAGAGAGAGTGTCGGGGCGATCGGGTTGGAGTTTCATAGTGAAGTGGCGTGGAACTGTGGTCAAATTATAGGTTTTCACCCTATAAAAGAGCCCTTGGAGGGACTTTGAGAACCATTCAAAAATCCAACAAGCTGTCCAACGTCTGTTACGACATACGCGGACCCATCATGGACCGTGCCCGTCAAATGGAAGAAGACGGTCAAAAAATCATCAAACTCAACATCGGTAATTTGGCGGTGTTTGGTTTTGATGCGCCTGAAGAAATTCAGCAAGACATGATCCGTAACTTGCCCACTTCAGCTGGTTATTCGGACAGCAAGGGCATTTTTGGTGCGCGTAAAGCAGTGATGCACGAAACACAGCGTCAAGGTATCAAGGGCGTTGGGTTAGAAGATATTTACTTAGGCAACGGTGCTAGCGAACTGATCGTGATGGCGACCAACGGTCTTCTCGATGACGGGGATGAGTTGTTATTGCCAGCGCCTGACTATCCACTTTGGACTGCTGCAGTTAGTCTCTCAGGCGGCACACCCATCCATTACATGTGCGACGAGGCGAATGGCTGGATGCCAGATATCAAGGACATTCGCAGCAAAATTACACCGCAGACCAAAGGAATTGTGGTGATCAACCCCAACAACCCCACGGGTGCGCTTTATTCAGATGCCTTGCTTTTAGAGATCA
This sequence comes from Burkholderiales bacterium, assembly GCA_018969975.1. Taxonomy (GTDB): domain Bacteria; phylum Pseudomonadota; class Gammaproteobacteria; order Burkholderiales; family Burkholderiaceae_C; genus Limnohabitans. The sequence goes on along the minus strand of JAGWXI010000016.1, from coordinate 12,157 downwards.
TTACCCTAGCGCGCGAACACGGTTTGGTGATTTTTGCCGACGAGGTCTATGACAAAGTTTTGTATGACAACGTCAAGCACACGCCTATCGCCAGTCTGAGCAACGACGTCCTGACTTTGACATTCAACTCACTCTCTAAGAGTTATCGCTCCTGCGGTTACCGCGCAGGTTGGTTGATAGTTTCTGGCAACAAAAAACCAGCCGAAGACTACATCGAGGGCTTGAACATGCTCTCGAACATGCGGTTATGCGCGAACGTTCCAGGGCAATGGGCGATTCAAACTGCGCTAGGCGGGTACCAAAGCATCAACGACTTAGTGGGCGAGGGGGGGCGTTTGCGCAAGCAACGCGATTTGGCCTATGAACTCATTACCGCTATTCCGGGTGTGACCTGTGTCAAGCCGCAAGCTGCTTTGTATTTGTTCCCTCGCCTAGACCCCAAGGTCTATCCGATTGAAGACGACCAACAGTTTTTCTTAGAAATGCTGCAAGACACCAAAGTGATGTTGGTGCAAGGCACGGGATTCAATTGGCCCCACCCAGACCATTTCCGAGTGGTCTTCTTGCCACACGAAGACGAGTTGCGCGAAGCCATTACACGCATGGCTAAATTTTTAGAAAACTACCGAAATAACCGAGCAGCATGAAACCAATACAAGTTGGCCTTTTAGGCATTGGCACCGTAGGCAGTGGCACTTTTGAAGTGCTCAAACGCAACCAAGAAGAAATACAACGCCGTGCGGGTCGCCCGATACAAGTCACGATGGTCGCTGACCTCGACACAGCACGCGCGCAAGCGATTGTGGGCAGCGCTGTGAAAGTGGTCAACGATGCACGCCAAGTGATTGCTAACCCAGACATCGACATCGTGGTCGAACTCATTGGTGGCTATGGCATTGCCAAACAATTGGTGCTCGAAGCGATCGCTGCCGGCAAGCATGTGGTGACAGCCAACAAAGCGTTGTTGGCGGTGCATGGCACAGAGATATTTGCTGCGGCCCACAAACAAGGTGTGATGGTGGCGTTTGAAGCGGCCGTTGCTGGTGGCATACCGATCATCAAAGCTTTGCGCGAGGGTTTGAGTGCCAACCGAATCCATTGGGTGGCGGGCATCATCAACGGCACAACCAATTTCATCTTGTCTGAAATGCGCGACAAAGGCTTGGCCTTTGGCGATGTGCTCAAGCAAGCGCAGGCTTTGGGTTATGCAGAGGCTGACCCTACGTTTGATATTGAAGGTGTTGATGCCGCGCACAAGGCCACCATCATGGCTGCGATTGCCTTTGGTGTGCCTGTGCAGTTTGATAAAGCGTATGTGGAAGGCATTACCAAATTAGAAGCGCAAGATATCCGCTATGCCGAACAGCTGGGGTATCGCATCAAGCTCTTGGGTATTTCTAAGCGCACCGCTACTGGGATTGAATTGCGTGTGCATCCTTGCTTAGTGCCTGCCAAGCGTTTGATTGCCAATGTAGAAGGGGCTATGAACGCGGTGATGGTGCAAGCCGATGCAGTCGGAACAACGCTGTATTACGGTAAAGGTGCTGGAAGCGAGCCCACAGCCAGTGCTGTGATTGCAGACTTGGTAGATGTCACACGCTTGCACACGGCGGATCCATTGAACCGCGTGCCCCATCTGGCATTCCAACCGGAAACCTTTGACCAGGCCAAAGACCAACTGCCGGTCTTGCCTATGCAGCAAGTTGTCACGAGTTACTACCTGCGTTTGCGTGTGGCAGACCAAGCCGGTGTGTTGGCGCAAATCACCGGTATCTTTGCGCAAGCTTCTATCAGCATTGATGCCGTGTTGCAACGTGAGGCCGGTGAGGGCGAGAACCAAACCGACTTGATCATCCTGACCCACGACTGTGTGGAGGCCAAGATGAACCAAGCCATTGCGCAGATGCAACAACTCAGCACAGTGCTGGCGCCCATCACCCGTATTCGCAAAGAAGAGTTGAACTGATGTTGTATTTGTCGACGCGCGGACATCCTGAGCGTAAAAAGTTTTGTGACATCTTGCTAGAAGGTTTGGCGCCCGATGGCGGTTTGTATTTGCCCGAGCACTATCCACAAATCGACGATGCGCACCTCGCGCGCCTGCGCACGATTTTGCAAACCCAAGGCTATGCAGCTTTGGCTTTTGAAGTGTTGTCATTGTTTATCGATGACATTCCTGCGGACGACTTGAAGGCGCTTTGCAACAAGACCTATACAGAGGCAGTGTTTGGTACAAAAGAAATTGTCCCATTGCGACCCTTGGGTGAGGGCTTGCTAGTCGAGGCTTTGTCCAACGGGCCTACCTTGGCTTTTAAAGACATGGCCATGCAATTGCTGGGTAATTTGTTTGAATACGAATTGGCCCGCCGCGGTGAAGAACTCAATATCTTTGGCGCCACCAGTGGCGACACCGGTAGCGCAGCGGAATACGCCATGCGAGGCAAGCGCGGTGTACGCGTTTTCATGACCAGTCCACATGGACGCATGAGCCCCTTCCAGCAGGCGCAAATGTTTAGCCTGATGGACGAGAACATACACAACATTGCGATTGAAGGTGTGTTTGACGATTGCCAAGATTTGGTGAAAGCCGTCTCCAACGATTTGGAATTTAAAGCTAAATACAAAATTGGAACGGTCAATTCCATCAATTGGGCGCGCTTGTTGGCGCAAGTGGTGTATTACTTCGCGGGCTATTTCCAGGCTACAAGAAACAACACGCAAAAAGTCAGCTTCGCTGTGCCGAGTGGAAATTTTGGCAATATTTGTGCAGGCCATGTGGCGCGCATGATGGGCTTGCCTATTGATACCTTGGTTGTGGCAACGAACGAAAACGATGTCTTGGATGAGTTTTTCAAAACCGGTGTGTACCGTGTGCGGGGCAGTGCCGATACGCACGAAACATCCAGCCCGTCGATGGATATTTCCAAGGCCAGTAATTTCGAGCGCTTTGTATTTGATTTGTTGGGGCGTGATGCAAATGCGACGCGTGATTTGTTCGCTACCCAACTCTCCAAGAACGGTCGTTTTGATTTAAGCCAACATCCCCGCTTTGCATTGGCTGCCAAGCAGTTTGGTTTTGTCAGTGGCAAGAGTTCCCACGCTGATCGTTTACGTACGGTCCAATCGGTTTATGCACAACACCATGAAATGATTGATACCCACACTGCAGATGGCGTGAAGGTGGCGCGTGAGTATGTGAAGCCTGGCATTCCCATGGTTGTTTTGGAAACTGCGTTGCCCATCAAATTTGCCGAGACTATTCAAGAGGCCTTAGGTCAATCGCCATCATGCCCTGATAAGTTCGTAGGCATCGAACTTTTGCCCAAACGTGTGCATGTGATGCAAGCGGACGTGGCACAAATCAAAAGTTATATTGCCTTGCATTGCGAGAGCGCATGAAGGTCGTTGCTTTCGCGGGATTTTCAGGATCTGGCAAAACCACTTTGGTTGAGCAGTTGATTGGCGCTTTTCGTTTGCGAGGGTTGCGGGTGTCAGTGGTCAAACATGCACACCACAATTTTGATATAGACCACCCCGGCAAAGACAGTTGGCGGCATCGGGAGGCTGGAGCATTTGAGGTGGTCGTCGCCTCTGACCAGCGCTTGGTATTGCAGCGGCAATTTGAGCAACCCGCGCAACTATCGGTGCACCATTTGTTGGCAGAGGTCTACGACGGTGTCGACTGGGTCTTGGTGGAGGGCTTCAAGCAAAGTGATTTGCTGAAAGTGGAGGTCTGGCGTCACGCATCCGGGCAACCGACGCGTTATGAAGAAGACGTTTTTGTTGTGGCAATTGCAACCGACTCGCCAGCGCTATTACCAACTCCCACTCTGCGGCCTATCATGGATTTAAATAATCCCGATGCCCTATGCGAATGGCTACTAGCTAATGCCGACCGTTTTGAATACAACCCAAATTAGTTTATGAGCCGACCCCCACTCTTGACCTTGGACGAAGCGCTCCCGCAGTTGTTGGCGCATGCGCAAACTCTGCCACGCACCGAAACGCTATCTACCTTTGACGCTGATGGCCGCGTGCTTGCGCAAGACGTCGTCTCTGCATTGCAGGTGCCACCACAAGACAACAGTTCTATGGATGGTTACGCGCTGCGTTTTGCTGACTGTGTAAAAACTGATGCCGTTTTAAAAGTGACGCAACGTATTCCTGCTGGTTCTCACGGAACAACTTTGCATACGGGTGAAGCTGCAAGAATTTTTACGGGTGCACCCATTCCCGAAGGTGCAGACGCGGTCGTGATGCAAGAAGACTGCGAACCCCTCGATGACAACCAAGTGCGGGTGAAGTCTGCCGTCTCTTTGGGTCAATGGATTCGTCGCTCAGGTGAAGATGTGATGCGCGGAGCCAAGGTTTTGCAAAAAGGCGATCGACTCACACCTGCATCTTTGGGAATGGCTGCTAGCGTGGGATTGGCGCAATTGCAAGTGACGCGAGCCCCACGAGTCGCTTTGTTTTCTACGGGGGATGAATTGGTGATGCCGGGCGACATTGCGCCTGACAAGATGCCCGCTGGTGCCATTTACAACTCCAACCGATTTTTCTTGCGCGCGTTGTTGCAGCGCTTAGGTTGTGAGGTAACTGATTTAGGAGTCGTACCCGACCAACGCGAAGCCACGGTGAACGCTTTACAAAGCGCTGCGCAAGCGCACGATTTGATCTTGACCAGTGGTGGTGTATCGGTCGGCGAGGAAGACCATATCAAGCCAGCCGTAGAGCGTTTGGGTAGCTTGCACTTATGGCAATTGGCGATCAAGCCTGGAAAGCCGTTTGCTTACGGACGTATTCATAGCAAAAATGGCGCTTGTCACTTTATGGGCTTGCCTGGTAATCCTGTATCGAGTTTTATTACTTTCTTGTTGTTGGTACGTCCCTTTTTGTTGGCACTGCAGGGCGTTAAAAATACGGACATACAACGCTCCCAGCGCACCGCCCATTTCGATTGGCCACGTGCTGACAAGCGCCGTGAATTTTTGCGTGTGAAACACAATGCGCAAGGCGGTTTGGATTTGTTTCCTAACCAAAGTTCTGGTGTCTTGACATCTGCTGTATGGGGTGACGGCGTGGTGGATAACCCCGCTGGCCAGGCTATCAAAAGAGGCGACACGGTGCAATTTATTTCTTTTGCGGAGTGGATGGCATGAAGGTGACGGTGCGCTACTTTGCGTCTATTCGTGAGGCGATAGGACACGCCAGTGAGGTGTTGGAGACAGATGCCACCTCAGTTGCTGCATTGCGAGACGTGTTGATCGCCCGAGGAACACAGTACCAAGATGCTCTGTCGACAGAGCGTGCCGTTCGCATGGCACTGAACCAATCGGTATGCGAGGCAAGCGCGCCCTTGCTCGATAACTGCGAAGTGGCCTTTTTCCCACCCGTAACAGGCGGTTGACATGCGCTTGAGCGTTTCTATTCAAACCGAAGACTTTGATGTCAGTTATGAATTAGCGCAATTGCGTGCGCATGATGCACGGGTCGGGGCGGTGTGTAGTTTTGTGGGGACCGTGCGCGAACGTACTGAGGGCAGTACTGTCTCTAGCATGGAGTTAGAGCATTACCCCGGCATGACGGAAAAGTCCATCACCGCGATGATGGAGGAAGCTGCCAAGCGGTTTGATATCTACAGTGCAAGGGTGATCCACCGCATTGGGGTTTTGCAACCCCAGGATCAAATTGTTCTGGTCGCAGTCACCTCGGCGCACCGCGGCATGAGCTTTCAGGCATGTGAGTTTTTGATGGATTACCTCAAAACCCAAGCCCCGTTTTGGAAAAAAGAGTTCACGACAGATGGCGCGCGCTGGGTTGATGCACGCGTGAGTGACGATGCTGCCCTGTCGCGCTGGGGTATTACCAACAGCAATTGCTAAAGCTTGACGAAGGTCAAGTTAAACGCAGTTGGGTGCGCTTGAAATACCCCAAAAGAACCTCAGTTAGCAAGTAATGCACTTTTCTAATCTGGAGCATCCATGCGCCTTGACAAACTAACGACCAAATTTCAAGAAGCCCTTTCCGAGGCACAAACCTTGGCATTGGGTAACGACCATGCCTACATTGAACCCTCGCACGTGTTGGTAGCCATGTTGCGCCAAGACGATGGGCCTAAATCTCTATTAGAGCGCGCCGGTGCCAATGTTCAAGGCTTGCAAAATGCCGCTGAAACTGCGATGCACCGCTTGCCCAAAGTAGAAGGCCAAGAGCAGGTGCAAGTCGGGCGTGATTTGGTCTCGCTTATCCAAGCGGCTGAAAAAGATTCGATCAAACGTGGTGACCAGTACATTGCCAGTGAATTGTTTCTACTGGCTCTGTGCGACAACAAAGCAGAGTGGGGAAAGCTCGCGCGTGAGAATGGTTTGAATCGCAAAGCATTGGAAGTGGCTGTCAACGCTGTTCGTGGCGGCGAGAAAGTGCAAAGCGCAGAGGCAGAGGGCCAGCGCGAAGCTTTGAAGAAATACTGCATGGATTTGACCGAGCGCGCGCGCCTTGGCAAGTTAGACCCGGTGATTGGTCGCGATGACGAGATTCGACGAGCCATCCAAGTCTTGCAACGCCGTAGCAAAAACAACCCCGTCTTAATCGGCGAACCTGGTGTTGGTAAAACTGCCATCGTCGAAGGTTTGGCGCAACGTATCGTGGCGGGCGAAGTACCAGATTCCCTCAAAGGCAAACGCGTCTTGTCTTTGGACATGGCGTCTTTGTTAGCGGGTGCTAAGTTTCGTGGTGAGTTTGAAGAGCGACTCAAAACCGTGTTGAGCGAATTGGCTAAAGATGAAGGCCAAACCATTGTCTTTATTGATGAGTTACACACTATGGTCGGCGCAGGCAAGGCCGAAGGCGCAATGGACGCTGGCAATATGCTCAAACCTGCCTTGGCGCGCGGTGAGTTGCATTGCGTAGGTGCCACCACCTTGGACGAATACCGCAAGTACATCGAAAAAGATGCCGCCTTAGAGCGCCGCTTTCAAAAAATCATCGTTGGCGAACCCTCTGTAGAAGCCACGATAGCGATCTTGCGTGGTTTGCAAGAAAAGTACGAAGTCCACCATGGTGTGGAAATTACCGACCCCGCCATCGTGGCTGCTGCGGAGTTGTCGCACCGTTACATCACTGATCGGTTCTTGCCTGATAAGGCGATTGATTTGATCGACGAAGCGGCCGCCAAAATAAAAATCGAAATCGACTCCAAGCCGGAGGTGATGGATAAGTTAGACCGCCGCTTGATACAACTCAAAATTGAGCGCGAAGCGGTGCGTAAAGAAAAGGACGAAGCGTCGATCAAGCGCATGGAGTTGCTAGAAGAAGAGATCATCAAAGTCGGCAAAGAGTACTCCGACCTAGAAGACATTTGGAAATCAGAAAAAGCCTCTGCCCAAGGCGGCGCGCAAGTCAAAGAAGAAATTGACCGCATCCGTTTCCAAATCGAAGAACTGACGCGTAAAGGTGATTTCAACAAAGTCGCTGAGTTGCAATACGGTAAGTTGCCTGAACTGGAAAAGCGGCTGAAAGAAGCCAACGCAAAAGAGAATTCCAAATCTTCCAAAGAAGGCCTGCACCGTTTGCTGCGTACCCAGGTCGGCGCTGAGGAAATTGCCGAAGTGGTCGCGCGTGCCACGGGTATTCCTGTCTCCAAACTCATGCAAGGCGAGCGCGACAAATTGCTGCAAATGGAAGACAAGTTGCACCAGCGTGTGGTCGGTCAAGAAGAAGCCATCGCCGCCGTGTCCAACGCGATCCGCCGCTCACGTGCAGGTTTGGGCGACCCCAATCGCCCAACTGGGTCGTTCCTGTTCCTCGGCCCCACCGGCGTTGGTAAGACCGAGTTGTGCAAGGCTTTGGCGGGCTTTTTGTTTGACAGCGAAGACCACATGATCCGCATCGATATGAGCGAATTCATGGAGAAGCATTCGGTCAGCCGTTTGGTGGGCGCGCCTCCCGGATACGTGGGCTACGACGAAGGTGGTTATTTGACTGAAGCCGTACGCCGCAAACCCTATAGCGTTTTGTTGCTCGACGAAGTTGAAAAAGCCCATCCCGATGTTTTCAACATCCTGTTGCAGGTTCTCGACGACGGTCGTTTGACCGATGGACAAGGACGTACGGTGGACTTTAAAAACACCGTTATCGTGATGACCTCCAACATTGGTTCGCCCATCATCCAAAGCATGGTGGGGCAAGATCCGCAAGACGTCAAAGACGCCGTGTGGGACGAGCTCAAAACGCATTTCCGTCCCGAGTTTTTGAACCGCATCGACGAGACTGTCTTGTTCCACGGCTTAGACGCCCAGCATATTGCGCGGATTGCCGATATCCAGTTGGGTATCTTGTCCGAGCGTTTGCGCAAGATGGATCTCTCGCTGGTGGTGTCGCCTCAGGCTTTGGCGGAATTGGCCAAAGTTGGCTTTGATCCAATTTATGGCGCAAGACCTCTCAAGCGTGCAATCCAGCAGCGTATTGAGAATCCACTGTCCAAACTTCTTCTTGAGGGCAAATTTATGCCTAAAGACGGGATTGCGGTCAGTGTCGATCCGGTCCATGCTCCAGGGGAGTTTGGCTTCACCAAGGTGGCAGCAGCCTAGAGACCTTGTCCCCTTGCTGACGCGCTTTGTGGGCGCAAAGGGTAGGATCTCGTCCCATGACAACTTTCGCCCAGGCTGATGCCTCTTGGCAAGAAGATGCAACTGTGATCGGTTTGGTGAGTCTGGCCCATGCCAGCTCCCACTTTTCGCACCTGCTCTTGCCCCTGATGTTTCCTAAATTCATAGAAACATTTGGTTTTAGTTATTCTGAACTCGGATTGCTGATGTCCGTGTTTTTTGTGGTGTCGGGCGTTGGTCAAGCATCTGCTGGTTTTTTGGTAGATCGATTGGGCGCAAGACCTGTGATGTATTTCGCCCTTGGAACGCTAGCGCTAGCTTGTATTACTGTTTCTATAGCGCAAAGCTACAGTGGATTGATGGGGGCTGCCATCCTATTTGGGGTAGGTAATGCATCCTTCCATCCGGTGGATTTCACCATCCTCAACCAAAGAGTGTCTTCTACAAGGTTGGGATACGCTTTTAGCGCACATGGCCTGACGGGCAATTTGGGCTGGGCAGTAGCGCCCTTGTTTATGGTTGGCATCAGTAGTATGTACGACTGGCGTACTGCGTATGTGGCGGCTGCTTGCGTTTTTATTTGCATTTTGGTTTTACTGGTGTGCAAGAGTGACGCCATCCTGACTCAAGCAGTGGATCGCTCAGAAAAAGATCCCAACGCGGCGCACTCCCTTGCATTCTTAAAAATTCCTGTGGTGTGGTGGTGCTTTGCTTTTTTCCTTCTCTCAACCATGACTTTGGCTGTCATACAAACTTTTTCAGCATCCATCCTGCAAGCTATGTACCAAGTCAGTTTTGAGGCGGCCACACTCACTTTGACTGCGTACATGTTGTGTGCTGCTGCGGGAATGTTTTTGGGTGGTTTTGTGGCTACCCGTTGGCCATTGCACAGCGACCGGGTGGTAGCAACCTGCATGAGTTTGGCGGCTTTTTTTACGGCTTTGTGTGGCAGTGGCTGGTTTAACGGCGCCGTAACCATGGTAATTTTGGCTGCTACTGGGTTTGCAGTTGGTGTGGGCGGCCCGTCGCGAGACATGATGATCAAAAAAGCAACGCCTTCGGGCGCTACCGGACGTGTCTACGGCATGGTCTACTCTGGTCTTGATGTAGGTTTTGCTATTTCGCCCTTGGTATTCGGAGTGTTTATGGACCGTGGCTGGTATGGGCTGACTTTGGTAGGGGGCGCTTTTGTCATGTTGTTAAGTGTTTTGGTTGCTTTAGGGGTAGGCAAGCGTTCGGCTGGCAAGAGCTAAAAATACCTAGCCCAATTAATAGAGGAAGAATGAGAATGAAAAAACAAATTGCTGGCCATTTATTGGTGGAGTGTTTGGTCGAGCAAGGTGTAACCCATGCCTTTGGCGTGCCAGGAGAGAGCTACTTGGCGGTGTTGGACGGGTTTCATGCCTACCGCGACCAAATCCAATTTGTGATTAATCGCCAAGAAGGCGGCGCAGCGTATATGGCAGACGCTCAAGGACGTTTGAGTGGCCGTCCTGGCATTTGTTTTGTTACCCGGGGGCCAGGGGCTACTAACGCGTCCGTAGGCATCCACACAGCTTTCCAAGACAGCACGCCGATGATTTTGTTTGTAGGCGACGTCGGCAGCGACTTTCGCGACCGCGAAGCGTTTCAAGAGGTCGATTACTTCAACTTCTTTGGCCCCAGTACCCGAGGCATGGCCAAGCGGGTCGAGCGTATTGACGACCCTGAACGCGTACCCGAATACATAGCCCGAGCCTTTGCCACCGCTATGAATGGCCGGCCTGGTCCCGTGGTGGTGGTTTTGCCTGAAGACATGTTGGTGCGCGAAGTTACGGCACGTCCTGTGCCGAGAGTTGAAGCCGTGCAGGCGTGGTGTGATCCGGGTGGCTTGCGCCAACTGCGCGAGATGCTGTTGGCTGCAAAGAAGCCTTTTGTGATTGCCGGTGGAGGTGGTTGGACACCGCAGTCTGCCCAGGCCTTACAACGTTTTGCCGAAAACTGGCAATTGCCCGTAGGCAATGCGTTTCGCTTCCAAGATACCTTTGACAACCACCATCCTCTGTATGCGGGCGATGTGGGCATTGGCATCAACCCCAAGTTAGCCCAACGGGTGCGCGACAGCGATTTGATTTTGGCCATCGGCACCCGCTTAGGCGAGATGACCACCAGTGGTTACACCTTGTTGCAAGCCCCAAAGCCTACCCAGAAGCTGGTGCATATCCATTCCAGCGCGGAAGAACTCAACCGTGTCTACCACGCTGATTTGGCGATGTTGGCCACGATGAATGCCGCAGCACGTTCCCTCGAAGTACTCGATGCACCCAAAGACGTGCCTTGGCAAGCATGGACAAACGAGGCCAATGCCGATTACCTAGCCAATATGCAGCCGCAAAAATTGCCTGGCAGCATCGATATGCCCGAAATTGTTGGGGTCATCAGCAAGCTATTGCCTGACGATGCCGTACTGACCAACGGAGCTGGTAATTTTGCAAGTTGGGTGCATCGATTCCATAAGCACCGTGGTTTGGTAAATGGACACAAAGTGCAACTTGCACCTACTTCGGGCTCTATGGGTTACGGAGTACCCGCTGGTATCGCTGCCAGTATCTTGACGGGGCGGACCGTGTTCACCATCGCAGGCGATGGCGACTTTTTGATGAATGGCCAAGAGTTAGCGACTGCGGTGCAGCATGGCGCTAAAACCATCATTGTGTTGCTCAATAACAGCGTGTACGGCACGATCCGTATGCACCAGGAGCGCGAGTACCCCAACCACTCCAGTGGCTCGTATTTGAAGAACCCAAGCTTCGCGCAATTGGCGCAGGCGTATGGTTACGTGGGGGTGCGCATTACACGAACCGATGAGTTTGAGGCGGCTTTTAAGGCGGCGATCGACCGTACAGAGGGCACCCTGATCGAGGTGATGATCGACGAAGACGTGATCACGACACGCGCCACACTGACGACGATTCGTGAAGCGGCAATTGCTAGGCTGGCTAAATCCTAAAAGAGCTACACAGCAAAAGAAAAGGGCTGCCAAGGCAGCCCTTTTTCTTTGCAAGACCTGGTGCTTAGCTCAGGTGTTTACCAATCAAGCCAGCCAACTCGAACATGGTGACTTGTTTTTTACCGAAAACGGCTTTGAGTTTCTCGTCAGCATTGATGTTGCGCTTGTTGACAGAGTCTTGTAGGCCGTGTTTTTTGATGTAGACCCATAATTTGCTCACCACTTCTGTACGGGGTACAGGTGTAGCGCCAATGACAGCGGCCAAAGCGGCGCTTGGTGTCATGGCTTTCATGAAAGCAGCGTTAGGTGTGCGCTTTTTGGCAGTAGCCTTTTTGGCAGGAGCCTTTTTAGCTGGGGCTGCTTTTTTAGCAGCAGTTTTCTTTGCAGGGGCGGCTTTTTTTGCCGTTGCTTTTTTTGCAGTTGCCATGGTTAATTCCTTATAGAGGTGATTTTCGTAACTCGGTCAAGACGAATCTTCCGAGCGGGCTTGATGCTACTGGAGAAAATTGGCGTTTCCAAGGGGGAAAACAATTTTTTCACTCGAGAACTCCGTCTTTTTGGG
>JAGWXI010000096.1 GCA_018969975.1 Burkholderiales bacterium | reverse complement strand
CCTTCATAAATCATATTGATGCGTGCATCACGCACATACTGCTCCATGCCCCACTCGCGGATAAATCCATGGCCACCAAACACTTGTAAGCAAGACGACGTGGCGATCCAACCGTTGTCGGTGATGAAGGCTTTGACAATGGGCGTGAGCAAGGCCACCAACTCGGCACTTTCAGCGCGAACGCTAGCATCGGGATGATTCAGTTCGCGGTCAATCAGCAAGGCGCAATACAAACTCAGCGCACGACCGCCTTCTGCATAAGCTTTCGCAGTCAACAGCATCTTGCGTACATCTGGATGCACCAAAATGCTGTCAGCGGGTTTACTAAGATCTTTAGGCCCCGTCAAACTGCGTGATTGAATTCTGTCTTTGGCATAGGCCAGTGCATTCTGATAGGCCACTTCGGTCAATCCGAGTGACTGCATGCCCACTCCTATGCGGGCTACGTTCATCATGATAAACATGGCGGCGAGGCCTTTGTGGGGCTGCCCCACCAAAGTTCCCTCAGCATCTTCCAAAACCATTTGGCAAGTGGCGCTGCCATGGATGCCCATCTTGTGTTCTAAACCGCTGCAATAAATGCCATTGCGTTCGCCCAAACTGCCGTCTTCTTTGAGTTTGAATTTTGAGACCACAAACAAGCTAATGCCTTTGCTACCAGCCGGTGCATCGGGCAAACGCGCTAAGACCAAATGGATGATGTTGTCGACAAAGTCATGATCGCCTGAGCTGATAAATATTTTGCTGCCGCTCAAACGGTAAGTGCCGTCTGGTTGTGGCACTGCTTTGGTTCTTAATAAACCTAAATCTGTTCCGCAATGTGATTCGGTGAGACACATAGTGCTAGTCCATTCACCATTGGTGAGTTTAGGCAGTATGGTTTTTTTCTGAGTCTCGGTGCCATGCGCATGCAATGCTTCATAAGCGCCATGGGTTAAACCGGGATACATAGTCCACGCTTGGTTGGCGCTATTGAGCATTTCATAAAAGCACTGGTTCAACACAATCGGCAAACCTTGCCCACCGTACTCGGGATCGCAACTCAATGCGGTCCAGCCGCCTTTGGCGAATGCAGCAAAAGCTTCTTTAAATCCATCGGGTGTTTTGACAGCATGTGTTTCATGGTTCAAGGTGCAGCCTTGTTGGTCGCCAATTTGGTTCAAAGGAAACAATACCTCTGAAGCAAACTTACCTCCCTCTTCTAAAACAGCCGCAATCGTGTCTTGGTCCAACTCTGCGTGGGTAGGCAGTTGCTTAAAGTTGTCACACACATTCAGCAACTCGTGCAAAACAAAATGCATATCGCGCAGTGGTGGGGTGTAGCTAGGCATAAAAATTTTCTTTTCTACAAAGTCAAACAGGTTTTAAAGTGACTGGCTTGGTCTTGGTAAACATTTCACTGGCGCCATAGCGTTTCAAAATGTTTTCAAAGCCCTTAGCCGTATGGGTGAGAGATTGAGACGTTTTTAAAAATCGAGCTTCGTAGTGCAGCGCCAATATCAAGCCATGGATTTCAAACACCATTTGGGGCGCATCGATGTCTGCTTCTAGATGACCTTCCTCTTTGGCTTGCAATACAGCGCGCAACATCGCAGCCAGCCATGTGTTGACCGAATTCGCTAGAGCGTCTCTAACAGGGCCTGGACGGTCATCGAACTCGGCAGCACCACTGATGTAGAGACAACCTGAGTCAATCTCCGTCGTGGTGCGTTTGGTCCAGTTGTTAAACAATGCCACCAATCTGGGTAAGCCTCGGGGTGCGTCAATCGCGGGGTAAAAAACCTCGGCTTCAAAACGCTCGTGGTAAGCACGAACAACAGAGAGTTGCAGTTCTTCGCGGGAACCGAAATGGGCAAATACACCCGACTTGCTCATGCGCGCCACTTCAGCCAATGCGCCAATGCTCAAGCCGTCTAAACCTATTTGGGTGGCCAGCCCCAAGGCTGCTTCCACAATAGCTGCCTTGGTTTGCTGGCCTTTGTGCGCTGCGCGTTGGTCGCTATCAACAGGTTTGGGACTAGACATAAGCCGAGAAAAAGAACGATCGTTCTATTTTGCACGAAATTTGCGCCCTAAACTTCCCTCCCATGGAATCGACCCGCATACTCGCCATCCGACATGGCGAAACCGCCTGGAATGTAGACACACGCATCCAAGGCCAACTCAATATTGGTTTGAACGACACAGGCCTATGGCAAGCCCAGCAAGTCGGTATGGCACTGGCGGATGAGCCTATTGCTGCGATTTACAGCAGTGACTTAGACCGCGCGTTCACTACGGCTCAGTCGATCGCCCAATCCAACCTTTCGCTTATGTCCACAAAAGGACAAACAAATATCGTCCAACCCCACACCGGTTTGCGCGAACGCCACTTTGGGCACTTCGAGGGCATGACATGGGCGGAAATAGAAGACAAGTGGCCCACCGACGCCAAGCTATGGCGTTCACGCGATCCGCATTGGTCGCCGCAAGGAGGTGAATCATTGCTTGTGCTCAACCAACGTATTGCGCAATGTGTTCACGCAATTGCCAGCCAACACTTGGGCGAGCAAATTGTGTTGGTCGCGCATGGCGGTGTATTGGATGTGCTCTACCGATTAGCCACTGGCCAAGACACACAGGCACCGCGCACTTGGAATTTGGGCAATGCCGCAATCAATCGTTTGCTTTGGACGTCCGAAGGTTTGAGCCTTGTAGGCTGGGGCGATGTGGCGCACTTGCAAAAAGGGCAACACGCGTCGCGTGATGAGACAACCAGTTAAACAACTATTCCGTAAATAACTCGCCAGCCGCTTTAGGTGGCACCACACCTAAATGCCGATAGGCCGCCACCGTTGCAATACGACCGCGCGGCGTGCGTTGTAAATAACCTTGCTGAATGAGATAGGGCTCGATCACATCTTCAATCGTGTCACGCTCTTCACCGATGCTGGCGGCGATATTGTCTAAACCCACGGGGCCGCCATCAAAACGGTGGATCACGGCTTCTAACAATTTGCGGTCCATCAAATCAAAACCTTGCGGATCCACATCGAGCATAACTAGCGCTTTGGTGGCCATCTCTTGGGTAATGCGACCGTTTCCTTTGACTTCTGCATAGTCGCGCACACGGCGCAATAAACGGTTGGCGATGCGTGGCGTACCGCGTGAACGCTTGGCAATTTCGATGCCGCCTTCTAGATCCAAAGGCGTGTTGAGCAAGCCCGCACTGCGCACCACGATGCGTTGTAATTCTTCGGCTGTATAAAACTCCAGACGCGAGACGATACCAAAGCGATCGCGCAGCGGATTGGTCAACATGCCTGCGCGGGTGGTGGCACCGACCAAGGTGAAAGGTTGCAAATCTAATTTGATACTCCGTGCAGCAGGACCTTCACCAATCATGATGTCGATTTGGTAGTCCTCTAGTGCGGGGTACAAGATTTCTTCGACCACGGGAGACAAGCGGTGTATCTCGTCGATGAACAGCACGTCGTTGCGCTCTAGGCCGGTTAGTAACGCCGCGAGGTCTTTGGGTTTTTCTAAGACGGGGCCACTGGTCGATCGCAAGTTCACGCCCAACTCTTGCGCAATGATGTGGCTCAAGGTGGTTTTACCCAAACCGGGTGGGCCAAACAACAACACATGGTCCATGGCTTCGCCACGTTTTCTGGCGGCACCAATAAAAATTTCTAATTGCTCGCGCACCTTGGTTTGGCCCACATATTCTTGTAAGAGTTTGGGGCGTAGAGCGCGTTCAATAGCTTCTTCGTTAGGGGAAGTGGGTGCAGCAGAAACCACGCGCGGTGCGGGCACAAAGTCGTCGCCAAAGTTATCGGTTTGAATGCTCATAGGCGCTACAGATTTATTTAGCCAAGGACTTCAAAGCCAGCTTGATGCCTTCACTCACACCAACATCTGCAGGCAAGGCTTTAAGCGCACTGGCCGCTTCTTTGTCGTTGTAGCCCAGCGCTAACAGGGCTTGCAAGATATCGTTTTGGTGGCTGGGTGCGCCAGCAGTGCTCGGGCCCAGATCAGCCCCTAACTTGCCTTTGAGTTCCAACAGCAAGCGTTCGGCTGTTTTTTTGCCGATACCCGGCACTTTGGTTAATCGGGCGGGTTCTTGCTCAGAAACCGCACGCGCCAGTTCATCGACCCCCATGCCACTGAGCACGCCGAGTGCGGTACGCGGTCCGACACCAGAAATTTTGATGAGCAAGCGAAACGTGCTGCGCTCTGCTGCAGTTTGAAAGCCGTACAAAATTTGTGCATCTTCGCGCACGACAAAGTGCGTTAACAAGGAGATGCGTTCGCCGGAGGCTGGCAAGTTGTAGAAGGTGGTCATAGGCACATCTACCTCGTAACCCACGCCATTGCAATCCACCAAAATTTGCGGTGGATTTTTTTCTAAGAGGATGCCAGTTAACTTGCCTATCATTGGGGGAAACCTTTTTTGAGATTATCGACTTGATTCTTCGCCACACTTTCTCCCCTCCTAACAACACGCGTTTATCCCATTTATGCGGCCCTACCGATGAACATTTGCGCACCATTGAATTGGCGCTAGATGTCAAGATTGCGCATCGCCACGAACAGTTCAAGATCGACGGCCACAAAGCCAAAGCGAACCGTGCGATGGAAGTTTTACAAGCCTTGTATGAACGTGCATCCCGCGCAATTGCCCCAGAGATGGTGCAACTGATGCTTGCAGGTGACGCCTCCATGAACGCTGACACAGGCGTCCAACTGCAAACACGCCGCAGCGTTTTACGTGCGCGCACACCCAACCAAGAGAACTATTTGACCAATATTGGTGAGCACGACATCACCTTTGGCATTGGTCCTGCTGGCACTGGAAAAACCTATTTAGCAGTGGCGTGTGCAGTCGATGCCTTAGAGCGCAGTGCGGTGCAACGCATTCTCCTGACAAGGCCTGCCGTAGAAGCAGGAGAAAAACTCGGTTTCTTACCAGGAGACCTAGGGCAAAAAATAGACCCTTATTTACGCCCTTTGTACGACGCGCTCTATGACTTGATGGGATTTGACCGCGTACAAAAAGCCTTCGAGCGCCAAGCGATTGAAATCGCGCCCTTGGCTTTTATGCGCGGTCGCACACTGAACAACGCATTTGTGATTCTTGACGAAGCCCAAAACACCACGCCCGAACAAATGAAGATGTTTCTCACGCGCATTGGTTTTGGATCCAAGGCAGTAGTGACAGGCGATGTCAGCCAAATCGATTTACCCAAAGGCACGCTCAGTGGCTTGATTGATGCAGAGCGCGTTTTGAAACGCGTCAAAGGTATTTCGATGTGCCGATTTACCAGCGCCGATGTAGTGCGTCATCCTTTGGTCGCGCGGATTGTGGATGCGTATGACGCCCAGCGCTCAACGGCCAGCAAGTCTTAAAAAATAAAAGACTATGGCCTTACAAAAACTTCAGCTCTCCTTGCAGTTTGGAGATATCCCCCACGCCACTAGACATCGCACAGCGTTGCCAAGGCATTTTGTAGCGCGTTGCATTCGCCATGCTTTGTCGGACGATGCGGAAATTACCGTGCGTATCGTCAGCGCAGCGGAAGGTCATGCACTCAACCACAGTTACCGTCGCAAAGACTACGCCACCAATGTATTGACCTTTGACTATGCGCAAGCTCCCGTAGTGATTGCCGACATTGTTTTATGCGCCCCTGTAGTGGCAGCAGAAGCAAAGCAGCAAGGAAAAACGCTACAAGCGCACTACGCGCATTTGTTGGTCCACGGTACGTTGCATGCGCAAGGGTGGGACCACGAAACCAGTGCGAAAGATGCGCGGGAGATGGAGGCGTATGAGGCCGATATATTGGGGGAGTTGGGTTTTAAAGATCCGCGTGGCCGCAAGGCGAAGGAGGCGGCATGAGCCGCGAAACACAAACGCTAGACCAAAAGTCTTTGCGCCTGATTCAAGGCACACGCAGCGACTATCAAACCTTAGCCAACGATTGCGTGTGCTTTGCCAATGCGGCGGGCGGGTGCTTGCGCATCGGCATTGAAGACGGGCAGGCTTTGCCGCCGCCAGAGCAGCGCATTGCGCCCGATTTGCTGGATAAGCTGCGCAAGCGCATTGGCGAGTTGACGGTCAATGTGCACGTCGCACCCGAGGTGGTGCGTGCGGCCAATGGCGGCGAATACATTGCGTTGACGGTGGCGCGTTCGGTGGGCGTGGCCTCTACCAGCGATGGGCGCTACTTCATGCGGATGGGTGACACCTGTCAACCTGTGCGCGGTGACGATGTGTTGCATTTGCTGAATGACCGGCCTAATCTGCCTTGGGAAGCCATGGTGTCGCAACAGGTGCCCGTAGCTGCTGCCGATGCAGCCAAGGTACAGGCGCTGGTAGACGCACTGCGCACATCTGACCGCGTGAAGATATCGGTCAAAGATAAAAGTGATGCTGAGTTGCTGGCGCATTACGGCCTGAGCGATGGCGATGTGCTGACGCACTTGGGCGTGTTGATGGTGGGCACTGATCGTGACCGCGCAAGGTTAGGTACTGCGCCTGCTATTGCCGCTATCAAGTTTGATGAGCTGGGTCAAAAGGTGAACAAGTGGCTATGGGATGACTACACCTTATCCCCCGTCGATTTGGTGGATGCAGTGTGGTCAGAGATTCCAGATTTCCACGAGAGCTACGAGTTACCCGATGGCTTGCACCGCCAGAAGCTGCCCGCCTACGACAAGCGTGTGGTGCGTGAGTTGTTGGTTAACGCGTTGGTGCACAGGCCTTATACGCAACGCGGCGATATTTTTGTAAACCTGCATCCCGATCGCCTAGAGGTGGTGAACCCCGGCCGTTTTCCGCTGGGCGTGACACCGCAAACCATTTTGCACGCCAGTCGTCGTCGTAACGACCGCATGGCGACGTTGTTTCATGACTTGCGTTTGATGGAAAAAGAGGGCTCAGGTTTTGATTTGATGTACGACGTGCAGTTGTCGCATGGCCGCTCAGTGCCTGTGCCGAAAGAGGGCGTCGATTCGGTGTCAGTCACGATTGGTCGTCGTGTGCAGAGGCCCGAAGTGGTCAAGCTGATGATGGAGGCGGATGCGCGCTATCAGCTGCGTCAGCGAGAGCGCATCACCTTAGGTTTGTTGGCGGTTGCGCCTGAGGGGCTAACAGCCAGAGAGCTGGCCGCTCGTTTGGAGCTTGGTTCTACCGACGAGCTACGCCCCATCTGGCTGGACCGATTGTTGGATATGGGCTTGGTGGCTTCCACTGGCCGCACTCAAGCGGTGCGCTACTTTGTGTCGCCTGATTTGTTGAAGGGCAAAGGCCTTGATGAAAAGACCACATTGCGCCGCCTTGAGCCACATCGTTTGCGGGCTTTGATCGTCGAAGACTTGGCTAGGTATGCAGGCTCATCCTCAGCGGACGTTCATCGTCGCACTGCGCCTGAACTTGCATTGCGTACCGTGCGCCGAGCTTTAGAGGATTTGGTTGAGCAAGAACAGGTCCGCTTTGAAGGTGATCGCCGTTGGCGGCGTTATTGGCTTGGTCCTAAAGGACAATTGCCTTGAATAAACACAAATGTGTATTCATCATGTCCTTTAGGGTTCTGGAAAAACCTAATTAAATCAACATGTTGTGTAATGGACATTCTTCCTAAACACTTTTCAAAAGTGTCTTTTTGAATCTGATATGAACACCTCCCTCGTACAGAAAGTCTGGAATTTTTGTCACACCCTCCTCGATTTCAGATGTATTGCAACAAGAAATCATTGACCATTTAGAAGCCGCATTGGCTGCATTTAGGGACGTTGCTGCAGGCTTGCCGCAACATCAAGGCCCCTTGTGGGTACTTAACTAGCGCCCTAACGCTTCCTCTAACAACCGCACCTTCACACTCTTACCCTTCACCCGCCCCGCATTCAACCGCCTAAGCGCCTCATGCGCAATTCCGCGCTCGACAGCCACATAAGTTGAAAACTCATTCACGCTAATCTTGCCAACTTGCTCTTTGGTAAATCCTGCGTCACCTGTCAACGCCCCCAGCACATCGCCTGCGCGGATTTTTTCTTTGCGGCCACCTGCGATTTGCAAAGTTGCCATGGGTGGCTGCAACTTACCGCCTGCTGCAGGTGTCAAACTGGCTAGGGGCGCCCAAACCGATTCGTGGCCTTGTAATTGTTCGATCTTGCCCACATTGCCCATCTCGTCCATGCTGGCCAAGGTGAGGGCCAAGCCTTCCGCGTCACCACGTCCTGTGCGACCAATGCGGTGGATGTGGATTTCGCTATCCGGCGTGACATCAACATTGATAACGGCTTCGAGGTTGTGTACATCCAAGCCACGTGCTGCCACATCAGTGGCCACCAAGACGGAGCAAGAGCGGTTGGCAAATTGCACCAACACCTGATCGCGTTCTCGTTGCTCTAAATCACCGTAAAGCGCCAACGCGCTAAAGCCTTGCGCTTGCAAAACATTGATCAAATCTTTGCATTGCTGCTTGGTATTACAAAACGCCAGGGTAGAGACCGGACGGAAATGGTTCAAGATGAGCGAGACTGCATGCAAGCGTTCGCTCTCATTAACTTGGTAAAAGATTTGGCGAATCTTG
>JAGWXI010000095.1 GCA_018969975.1 Burkholderiales bacterium | reverse complement strand
GGGTTTGAGCACATGCATGGGCTTTATCAGCATGCGATTGCAAAGGGGTATCGCTTTTTTAGTTATGGAGATGCGATGCTTTTGGAGAGAAACCCCTGACGCGTTTTGCGCTTACCGATTAGCCTTTAGAAAAGTATTCCACCTGCGGTAAGTTTTGGTAATCCGCATCTTGCGTCCACAAAGTTGCCTTGTGTTCCAAAGCGATGCTGTAAATCGCTGCATCTGCCATAGCAAGTTGGTGCAAATGTGCCATCTTGGCGGCGGCTATGGCGCGGTTAGGGGTGAAGTCAATCACCCGTCCACGTTGCATCACCTCTATGCATTGACCTGCAATCGCCTCTGTTGTTTGCTTTACGAGAAATTTGTAGACCTCATAAATGCTGATGACAGGAACAACCAGCAACTGACTGGCCTCAATGGCGTTAGCAAACAAGTCTGCGCGAGGACTATCCAAGAAATACTCAATCCACCCCGAGGAATCCACCACATTCATTCAAAATTCCGATCTGCTTCTTTGTCGGTCTCGGTGGCGACGATGCCTTGGCCTTTCAAAATCCCTCGGTATGCACGTATCGGCAGTTCTGGCGTGATCACCAATTCTTTGCCGCGCACTTCAAATTGGATCTGAGATCCCGCCGAAATACCTAACTGCGTGCGCATCGCGATCGGCAATGTCACTTGTCCTTTGCTAGAAACAGTAGCTTGGGCTGCCATAGCGTTTTCCTTACAAAATAGATTGGTAAAGAAATTATAAAAGTAAATCTTTATAAAAAGTAAAGCGATACTCTAAAACAATGAAACTTACACTCCCACCATGCTCCAATTTGACCTCCTAAAAACCGAAGGCCTTGCGCGCCGTGGCCGTCTGACTTTGAACAACGGCGTAGTCGAGACGCCTATTTTTATGCCCGTGGGCACTTACGGTACGGTCAAAGGCGTGATGCCGCGTAACTTGCATGAGATGGGCGCACAAATCATTTTGGGCAATACCTTCCATTTGTGGATGCGCCCGGGCTTAGATGTGATGCAAAGCTTTGGCGGTTTACACGGCTTTGAGCAGTGGCATAAACCTATTCTTACTGACAGCGGTGGTTTTCAGGTGTGGAGTTTGGGTGCGATGCGCAAGATCACCGAAGAAGGCGTGCACTTTGCATCTCCTGTCAACGGCGACAAATTGTTTATGTCGCCCGAAGTGAGCATGCAAATTCAGACCACGCTCAACAGCGACATCGCCATGCAGCTCGACGAATGCACACCCTACCAAACCGACGGCAAATTGACCACCGAAGCGCAAGCCGAGCAGTCAATGGAAATGAGTTTGCGTTGGGCGCGTCGCAGCCAAGATGAGTTTGCGCGCCTGAACAATCCCAACGCCTTGTTTGGCATCGTGCAAGGCGGCATGTTCGAGAACCTTCGCCAAGCCTCGTTGGAGCAACTTGTCGCCATGGACTTCCCCGGCTACGCTGTGGGTGGCGTGAGTGTCGGCGAACCCAAAGACGAAATGCTGCGCATCATGGCGCATACGCCGCATCGACTCCCCACGCACAAGCCGCGCTACTTGATGGGTGTCGGTACGCCCGAAGATTTGGTTGAAGGCGTCGCGCAAGGCGTTGATATGTTTGACTGCGTCATGCCCACCCGCAATGCGCGTAACGGCACCTTGTTCACCCGATTTGGCGACCTCAAACTGCGCAACGCCAAACACAAAAGCGATCCGCGCCCAATTGACCCGAGTTGCACCTGTTATGCCTGTGCAGGAACGCCAACCTCAGAAGGGGGCGGTGTGTCATGGAATGACGGCGGCCGCGCCGGATTTAGCCGCGCCTATCTGCACCACCTAGACCGCTGCGGCGAAATGCTAGGGCCCATGTTGGCTACGGTGCATAACTTGCATTACTACCTCAACCTGATGCAGGAGCTTAGGGATGCTTTGGATGCGGGGCAGTTTGTTGGATTTGTACAACGATTTAAGCAAGATCGCGGGCTAGGCGTCTAAGTCGCGCTTTATTTATCCTTGCAAATCATGGAATGAAACTCCATAATTACAAGGATGTTTTACCGTACTTTAAGCACCCAATTAAGCCTTGAGTTAGCAGAATCGTCCGCCGTTGCGCTACTTGGGCCGAGACAAGTGGGCAAAACTACGCTCGCGCATGAGGTGGCAGGTTCGCGCTCAAGCATCTACCTTGACTTGGAGTCAGAAAAAGACCGCGCCAAACTGCAAGATGCAGAAACTTATCTTGCTGAACATTTGGATAAGCTCGTCATCTTGGACGAGGTTCACCGTGCACCAGGGTTGTTTCCCGTCTTACGCGGACTGATCGACCAAGGTCGCCGCGATGGGTACAACAACGGTCAATATCTGTTGCTGGGGTCTGCTTCACTGGATGTCTTGAAGCAGTCAGGTGAGACCTTAGCGGGTCGCATCGCCTATTTAGAACTATCCGGCCTGACTTTGCTTGAAACAGGAAGAGGCAGCCAAGACACTTTATGGTTACGTGGCGGGTTTCCGGCGAGCTTCACTGCCAGCAGTGGGCCGGCGAGTATGCGCTGGCGTAACAACTTTATCCGTACGTATTTAGAGCGAGACATTCCGCAGTTCGGTCCTCGCATAGCCGCTGAAACTCTGCGACGCTTTTGGACCATGTTGGCGCACCATCAAGGGGGGCTACTCAATGTCACACATCTAGCGCGCAACTTAGGGGTAGATGTCAAAACTGCGCAAAGCTATATCGATCTCATGTGTGACTTGCTATTGGTGCGTCGCCTGCGCCCATGGCACGCCAACCTAGGTAAGCGCTTAGTCAAAACACCCAAAGTTTATGTGCGCGACAGTGGGCTGGTGCATGCATTGCTAAATATTGACACCACGGATGCACTTCTTTCACATATGGTGGTTGGGGCAAGTTGGGAAGGCTATTGCATAGAAAACATCTTGGCGTGCGCGCCGGATGGCGTCCAAGCTTACTTTTACCGGACCAGTGGTGGCGCAGAAATTGATTTGTTATTACTCTGGCCTGGCAACGAACTATGGGCTATTGAAATCAAGCGCGGTCATGCACCCAAAGTCGGTCGCGGTTTTTATTCTGCGTGCGAAGATTTAAAACCTACTAAAAAAATCCTTGTCTCTTCAGGGCAAGACAATTACCCAATAGGCACCGATATTCGGGTGATGTCTTTAGAGCATATTTGCCAATCATTGAATGGCAATAATTAATCAGTTAATTGGGTTCTGACCCCAATTAAATTCTCACGCTGTAAACACCGTCAAGACGCCCGTATAGCCGTACAACTCTTGATGCGCGATTTCGCCTCCGGCGAAGAAGCCTACTAGGGGGACGTCGCCTAGTGCGCGGCGGACTATGTTGAGTTCTGCGCTGGGGGAACCAAAATGCGGACCACCGCGGCCGGCGCAGCTGACATAAATGGCGCCGGCCATGCGGCGGGCGGGATGGGGTTGGTTGTCGGTGTCGGTGTTCAAAGCACCCGCTAATTCAGCGGTCATCTCTTCGGGCTCTAGGGCTTCGCGAATTTCTGCGCCTATGCGCATCAAGTCTGCGCGGGCTGCTGCTGCATTGCGCTGACAAAACGTGAGCTGCATGCCAACTTCTACCGCTTGCGCTATGGCCACCGCTTGGCGGCCGGGATCTAAGCCGATGATGTGTCTGACCAACACAGCCTCATCAAATTCACCCGTGCGCTTGATCGATGCATCTTTAGCTTGCGCCAAGCCAACTAGAGTTGCACGCACTTTGGCTAAGGCAGGCTGTGGTTTAGCTAGATCAATTTGCAAATCCCGCACCAATACATCTAAGGCGGGTTCGCCATCGAGATGCGTGACCAAATGGCCTTCGCATGCTGTCACCGTATGCACTGGCGCAATCGGCAAACATCCTTGTGTTACGCGCGAGATGAGCGCGACGTCGGCATCAAAAGCCACGCCACTCAAACCACCATGGAAGACACCACCCGCTTTGCCCTGCCCCGCTATGTTTCCGTCACCGCGCAACGCAAATTGCACAACCTCTGCGCGGCTCGATGCCAAGCCACCAAACACATAACCACTGTCGGTGCGTTGCGCCAGTTCTGCAATCAATTCAGGAACGTCTGGCGTTTGTGCATCCGCATGGACTAAAGCGGTGTGCGGCGTAAATGCGTGAGCACCACCCGAATGCACCAAGGGTGCGACGCCACTAAACACTCTGTAATGTTCGCTCGATATATCGCACAGCATCAGGCTCATTGCGGGCTCGTCAAAGTACTCGACGTTGTTGGCAGCAATGCCCACACCAACCGTGCCTACCCAATCGGTGACTTCTGGTAACTCTGCACTCAGGTGGTCCAAGATCTCTTGCGCATCATGCGCATATTGGTCAGTGATATACAAAAGCCCAAGGGGTGGTGCGCTGGCGTATTCGGGTAATGCAAGATGGGCGCGCAATTGCGCCAACACCAAACCTGCTGCCATTTGCCACTGCGGATGCGTGGCATGGCCGTAGGGGAATAACTTCATATCTTGTTAAGTCTTGAATGTACGAAAGTAAAACTCGCTAAATCAACGAGACGCTTTCGGCTTAGGCGCGCTGGTCTTGGTAGGTGATTTACGTTTCGCGCTACTAGCAGTACCAGCGCTGCTTTTATGAGATGCAGTAGTTTTTTTAGCAGAGAAATTTTTGGGCACTGCATTGGTGGCATGCGTGCTTGCATGGGTTGCCATGTCTTTCATCGCATGCGTGGCGATATGTTGGAACTGCTCTGTCAAAGCGCCCCACCATTGCGACGGGTCTACCTTGTTGTCTTTGGTAGCAGTTTTTGCTTGGGGCTTTTCTTCTTCAGGCGCCGCTTGATTTACAGGCTTGACCTTGAGTGACTCCGCCATGTCTTGGAAATTGACATTCATGTTTTGCAAAGTAGACAGGGTCATGCGTTGCACTTCCATCGCTTGGATCGTGGCAGCGATGCCCTTAGCGTTTTGTTCTAACCAAAATTGCACCGTCTTGAGTTCTTGGATGCGCTTGTCTATTTCCTTGGGGTCAAGCGTAGGTGCCACCCAGCCAGGAACGCCCGCGCCATTCGAAGAGGCCTGTGGTGTGAGGTTTTTTAAAAAATCAAAACCTGGAACGAATTTGGTGAAATCAAAAGCATTGGAATCAGTCATGCAAGGCCTCCTAAGGGCTGGCTGTCAAAGATACAAGCATAAACCCTTGGAGCCGTTGCAAAACAAATCAATGCTTGTGATCACCGTGCTGGTGGTTCATCCCCTGTCCAGATGGCGGTTGCACACTCACTGGCACTTGCACAACTTGCTGCGATTTTTTTCCGCTGCTGTCTTGAAAGGTCAAGGTCAAAGGTACGGCGACATCTTTATTCAGAGGCATTTTCAAGTCCATCAACATGATGTGAAAACCACCAGGCTTTAGGTCGACAGCTTTACCAGCCGGTAAATCGAGACCGTTAGGTAATGCGGACATTTTCATGACGTCTTTGTCCATCTTCATCTCGTGAATTTCTACGATGCCTGCGACTGGTGTGCTTGCAGCGACCAACTTGGAATTCTCTTTAGACGTCACCGTCATGAATGCGCCGGTCGCTTTTTGGCCTTGTACCGTGGCACGCGCCCACGCATTCGAGATGGTGATGGTTTGAGCTGCAACATGACTTGCAATAAAAAGATGGGTTGTAAGAGCAATGAGGCGTAGGAGATTTTTCATGGTTTCCTTAGTTGAGTGGGTTAGTGTTGGTGGTTTACTTGCGAAGGGAGTAGCTCCAATAGAGCAGCGGGGGACTTCAGTCCTTTTGTTGAAGTGCCAGAAGACGGAACCTCTGCCCAATCATTGACGCCCTTGGTGCATTCCTGTCTGACGCTGATCCAATGAGGCCCGGATTTAGCAGGCAAACGAGTTGAGAATGAAAACTCATCAAACTGTTCATTTGGCAGATAAAAGTCTTTGCTGTTGGCTTCCCATTTGATTTCCACCACATCCTCCGTGATGGTTTTACCGTGGCTCTTAAAGGGCTTTGATAGTGGCTCTTTCTTAATTGTGAGACTCCAACCAAATTTTGGCTGAGGCTTGGCACCTTCAAAACCTACAGGGATTTTGACAATGATTGCTGTCGTAGGCTCGTCTCCACATCCGTGGCCTACACGTAACGTGGCTTTGTAATAACTTCCCGCTGCAGCCAATTGATCGGCGAGAACAATATGCGCATTTGCAATTCCAATACAAAGCGCATAGCTCACAAATATTTTTATGCATATTTTTAGTGAAATCATAGATTTAAACTTCCTTTAGTTATCTTTGCATTAATCAAATTTAGCTTCTAGTCCAACATAAATAGCTCTTCCGTCGCCCGGGTAGTAATAACGGCCGGTCTGAGCAGAGGCATAGGTAGCGGCTATTGCAGTTGTAGCCGCAACCTTTTGATTGGTCAGGTTTCGCGCATCTGCAAACCACGACCATTTTTTATCGATCGCCTGTCCTGCTTTCACACCAAGCAAGGTGTAGCCGTCGTTGTACAAAGTGTTGGCGTTGTCCATCGGTGCTTTGCGCGGCACCCACTCGAGTTTTGGCCCAATGTAAGCACCCGCTTTGTCACCAACTTGTTGGCCCCATCGATAAAGCACTTCTCCCCGAACAATTAAAGGAGGAAAACCAGGCAGTGCATTGTTTCCATAAAAGGCACTATTCACGAACTTGAAGTCGCTATACAAAAGCGCTATCCGGCTATCAATCTTGCGATCGTATAAGTGGCTAAGCCCCATCTCTATACCTTGGTGCATAGATTTAGGAACATTGGTAGTACTTGCGGTTGAGCATCCAGCGACTACGCATGCTGATAAAAACTCGTTCGTTAAGTTCGCACGGTAGTAAGTGATGTCCCAAACTGTTTGGTGTTTGCCACCTTGCGCTTGCCCACGTGTTCCTGCTTCAAAAGTAGTGCCTGACTGTGCGCTATACACAGCACTAGAGGTTCCTGCCAATCCAAAAATAGGGGCTTCGAAATTTCTACTAACACTGGCAAACACTTGTTGCGCTGTAGCGATTTCGTGGGTAACTCCAAAGCGTGGACTCCACTGCTTATAGGTGTAGTCCATATTATTGGTTGCCAAGGTTGTGTCTGATACCTTGCGCCTTGCTCGGTCATATTGAAGTGCCGATGTCAAAGTTGTTTTTTGTGACAGTTTGTATTTATCTTCAACAAAGAAACTGTCGTTTTTTGACTGTTGGTCATAGTCAGACGTTGCACTACCCGTTGCAACTCCTAAATTATTACTAGGCTTAGAAGTTCCTTTTGTAGAGCCGATGCTCGGCAAATATCCATAGCTAATTTGATGTGCATTGAATATGTGCGTTGCTTTGAGATGTCCACCCCAAGTTTTTGCATTCTGCACAATGATGACGGTAATAGGGTGCCATAAGGCGTAATTCATTCCATATGCAGCAAACTCGTAAATCGTGTTGCCACTTTTAATAGTGGTTTTGTTGGCAATGCGTTGTGTGTCTACATCGCGTCGATTATTTGTATCTTCCCGGTATGGATACACACCTGACGATGTGCTGCTGTTTGCAATGGAAGGGTCGCTTTCTAGTTCGGCCAGGGTCAGGTACCCAGGTAACTGAGTACGACTTCTGACACTTGCCGCATAAAACCTAGACTCAATATTGCCATCTACTTTGACACCAAAATTCCCAATGAATTTTTGATTCTCCATTTTGGAGTGATCCCTAAATCCATCTTGCTTGGTCTGTGAACCCGCTACGTAGTAATCCCACGCATTATTATTTTTTGCGTCCGGCTTCGTAACGCCTGCCGTGCTAACAAATACTTTGTTGTAGCCAAAGCTTCCGAGTTCTACGCGTGCCGTGCTTCCTGGGTCACCCCGCCCTGTTGGTGCGACAAAATTCATGGATCCACCTAGCGATGTTGCTCCATACGTAGTTGCATTAGGCCCTCGCAAAACTTCTACATAACGCGAAGCATTTGGATCAACAGTCTGCATATCAAAAAAGCCGTCTGCATAGTTAATCGGTATGCCGTCTTGCAGCACTTTGATGCCGAAGCTGTGGTAAGTGCGACTCAATGCAGAACCGCGAATGGAAATACGCGCCTCTTCTGAACCAAATCTATCTTGAATAAAAACGCCGGGTGCTAGGCCCAAGCTGTCACTCCAAGTAGATTGCCGACCCTCTCTAACTTGGTTCAAATCAACGATAGAAGCTCCGCCAGGAATTGTTTTGACGTAATCCTTGGCTGCGTCTATCGAGTTTTGTGTACTTGACTCTGATTTGCCAATTACAAGCACAGTTTCAATCGGGCTTGTGATCGTGGTTTGCGCATTCACTGCATTTGACAATGCATAAGGTAAGAAGGCGAATAAGCCTAGCCTTATTAATTTTTCGTTATCCATCCGTTTTCTTCTAAAAATCTAGTAACTAGCCAACAAGGTGTTGGCTACCAACCAAAGAACGCATAACGCAAACGCGCTATGCCCGCTTCAAGATCAAAGGAGGAAAGTAGGCGGTCCGCGCGAAGGCAGTGGCGGAGCTGTGAGAGACGCGATGTGTGCTGCCACAG
>JAGWXI010000094.1 GCA_018969975.1 Burkholderiales bacterium | reverse complement strand
GAGATGTTGGTGTGTGGCTTGTCACTTGGATGGGCTGATACATCCGACAAGGTGAACACCTTTGTAACGCCACGCGTGCCAGCTGAAGAATTCACCCATTGGCTCGATTGAACCCATGATCATTACCAGTCTGCTCGACACAGACCTCTACAAATTCACCATGATGCAGGCTGTGCTGCATCAGTTTCCGAGTGCGCAGGTTACTTACAAATTTAAGTGTCGCAATCCTGGAATCAATCTCGCCCCTTATGTGCAGGAAATTCGCAGTGAAATTAAATCACTGTGTAGCCTGAAATTTCAAGACCAAGAATTGTCATGGTTAAGAAGCTTACGATTTATAAAAAGCGATTTCATTGACTTTTTAGGCTTGTTCCGACTGAACGAAAAATACATACAAGTTACGCCACACACAAATGGTGAAATCGACATCACCATTCAAGGGCCTTGGTTGCACACTATCTTGTTTGAGATTCCTGTTTTGGCCATCGTCAACGAGGTGTATTTCCGCAATACCCAAAAAGCGCCGGACTTTGTTGAAGGTCGCCAACGCTTAGAGAAAAAAATAGAAACCCTGCGTGCCGAAAGACTCAGCGATTTAAAGATCGCCGACTACGGCACGCGCCGTCGGTTTTCTAAAGCGTGGCACGAGGAAATTTTGCGTGTGCTGTCGGTCAAATTGGGTACAGAACCCATTGGCCAATTAGCCGGTACCAGCAATGCCTTGTTCGCGATGAAACTTAACTTACGCCCTTTGGGCACTATGGCCCATGAATATTTGCAAGCCTGCCAAGCTTTGGGTCCGCGCTTGCGTGATAGCCAAGTTTTTGGCTTTGAGACATGGGCGCGTGAATACCGTGGCGACTTGGGCATTGCCCTGAGCGACGTCTACGGCATTGAGCCGTTTTTGCGTGATTTCGATATGTATTTTTGCAAGCTGTTTGACGGCGCACGCCATGACAGCGGGGACCCCTTCACATGGGGCGAGCGCATGATCGAACACTACCGTCAAAACCGTGTTGACCCCATGACCAAGACGTTGATTTTCAGTGATGGGTTGACGGTCGAGCGCATCATTGCGCTTTACCAACAATTTAGAGGGCGGTGCCAACTTGCGTTTGGCATCGGAACCAATCTGACCAACGATTTGGGCTACGAACCCCTGCAAATAGTCATCAAGATGGTTGAGTGCAACGGACAGCCTGTAGCCAAACTCTCGGACACGCCCTCTAAAAACATGTGCGATGACCAAAATTACTTGGCGTATTTACGCCAAGTGTTCGGTATTGCATCTCCAAACTAAAGGCCTCCTATGGTTACATTGCTCATCATTATTTTTGCCGTCACCTATGCGGCTATTGCCTTCGAGCATCCGCTCAAGATAAATAAATCGGCTTCAGCCTTATTAGGAGCAGGGCTGCTATGGGCTATTTATGCGCTTGCTTCTTCTGACTATGCGCAAATTAACCAAGAGTTGTCTACCAGCCTAATCGGTACCGCGCAAATTGTTTTCTTTTTGATGGCTGCCATGGCCATAGTGGAGGTCGTAGACGCTCACCAAGGCTTTGATGTGGTGACTGCAAGAATCAATACCCAAAGCTTGCCGATGTTGCTGTGGATTATTTGTTGGGTAGCTTTTTTCCTAAGTTCAATTTTGGATAACTTAACAACCACGATTGTGATGATTTCTTTGGTCCGCAAACTCCTCGACAGCCGCGAAGATAGGTTATTTTTTGCAGGAATGATCGTCATCGCTGCAAATGCTGGAGGTGCATGGTCACCCATTGGAGATGTGACAACGACCATGCTTTGGATCGGTGGGCAAATTACTCCGCTAGCAATTATCCAAACCCTGTTCTTACCTTCAATGGTAAATTTGTTGACGCCACTATTGGTCGTGAGTTGGATGTTGCGGGGCAAGTCTGTGATGGCCCCGACCCATATTGAATCAACCGATGGATTTTCTACTTCAGCTTTCGAGAGGAACACCATGTTCTTCTTAGGCCTCGGCGTATTGGTTGCTGTACCGGCTTTCAAAACAGTCACCCACTTACCTCCTTTCATGGGCGTTCTGTTGGGACTAGGGCTGCTTTGGCTAGTGGGTGATTTGATACATAAAGATAAATCTTTTGAGGCTAGAAACCATCTTGACCTCTCTACCGCCTTGTCGCGGATCGATATGTCATCGATTGTGTTTTTTATCGGAATCCTTCTTGCTGTCTCTATTCTTGAACATACGCATGTTCTCTCTTCCCTTGCTGCTTGGCTTGATGAAACTGTGGGTCGACTAGATTTAATTGTTTTATTGATCGGACTGGTGAGCGCTGTTGTGGATAACGTGCCTCTGGTCGCCGCTTCAATGGGGATGTATAGCCTTGAAAAATACCCTGCCGACAGTTTTATATGGGAGTTTCTTGCCTATTGCGCGGGTACAGGCGGATCCATACTGATCATCGGTTCAGCAGCGGGCGTTGCTGCGATGGGGATTGAAAAGATCGATTTCGTGTGGTACTTGAAAAAAATAAGTGGATTGGCTTTTATTGGATACATTGCAGGTGCGCTGGTATACATAGCTGAGTTTGCCTAAGTTTTTGTTGATGTATTGATCCATATGTATATGCAACTTGATGTGGTGTTAGGGCTTGTTGGCATCAACGTAGTGTTGCTGATACTCTTGCTCTGGCGTTCTATTACAAAATCTTCTCATGATGACACCGTAGGCATTCAAAAATACCTAGACGAAAAACTAGAGCGCTTAGAAAGAGTCTTGCGTATTGAAGTGACTGAAGCATCGCGAGATGCGCGTCAAGAACTCACCCAGAACTTGGCTACGTTTCAACAGAGCCAAATCCAGCAACTTAGCCTGATGCAAAAGTCAGTGAGTGACACTTTGTACCAACAGTTGCAGCAGTTACAAAAAAGCAATAACGAAAAGTTAGATGAAATGCGTCGCACAGTTGACGAAAAATTACAGACGACTCTTGAAAAACGATTGACAGAAAGTTTCAAGCAAGTTGCTGAGCGACTTGAGCAAGTACATAACGGTTTAGGCCAAATGCAAAAGCTTGCACAAGGGGTAGGCGACTTACAGCGCGTCCTCACCAATGTGAAAACGCGGGGCATTGTGGGCGAAGTGCAGCTAGAAGCTTTGTTAGAACAAGTCCTCACTATCGAGCAATATGCCAAGCAAGTGGAAACCAAACCGCGCAGTAATCAGCGCGTTGACTTTGCGATTCGTTTTCCTGGACGTGGAGGGCAAGATGGTGAGCCTGTTTGGCTTCCAATAGATGCAAAATTCCCGCGGGAGGACTACGAACGTTTGTTAGAAGCCCATGAGCGTGCCGATGGAGTAGCTACAGACACCTTTTCTAAAGCTTTGGAACTACGTATTCGCACAGAAGCTAAAAGTATCGCAGAGAGTTATTTGGCACCACCGCACACCACAGACTTCGCAATATTGTTTTTGCCTATAGAAGGTTTGTATGCCGAAGTTTTGCGTCGCCCAGGCTTGGTTGACAGTTTGCAACGCGACTTTCGCGTCACTTTGGCTGGGCCTACCACCTTGCTTGCCATGCTCAACAGTCTGCACATGGGCTTTCGCACACTGGCTTTGGAGCAGCAAGCCTCTGAAGTTTGGAAGGTGTTGGGTGCTGTCAAAACTGAATTTGAACGCTATGGTGACTGGGTGGAAAAAGTTCGCGAACAAGTACAAAAAGCTGCCGACACCTTGGACAAAGCCGACACCCGAAGCCGACAAATGCGTCGCGCTTTAAAAAATGTGGAAGCCTTGCCTGAGGGGGAGTCACAAAAATTTATAACTCTTGTCGATGAAGCCTTAGACGATAAGGATAGTTCGGGCTCTGCGCTTTGAAGCGCGAACTCTTTAGATTAATTGCAGGTCAAGTGTGCTTGCATGCATGCATGACGGGTATGCGAATGGCAACTCCGCTGATGGCTTTAAGAGCAGGGGAAAGCGCGGCATCGGTTGGTTTCTTATTGGCACTATTCGCTTTAACCCAGGTATTTTTAGCTCTTCCTGCGGGTCGTTATGCCGATGCGCACGGCCTTAAGAAACCAGTTGCTTGGAGTGTGGCGATGGCATGCCTCGGAGCTGGAAGTGCCGCTGTCTGGCCAAGTTTTCAAATTTTGTGCTTTAGTGCTTTGATGACTGGTGGTGCCACAGGGGCAGCAATCATTGCATTACAACGCCATGTAGGTCGTGCAGCGCAGGATGTGACTGAGATGAAACAAGTATTTAGCTGGTTGTCAGTTGGTCCAGCTATTTCCAATTTCATTGGGCCTTTTTTGGCTGGCGTGTTGATTGACTACGCGGGTTTTCAATGGGCTTATGCAGCGATGGCCGTTTTTCCGCTTGTGGCATGGGCGTGGGTCTGTAAAACGCGGGAGTTACCAGCGGTTGTTAATCCCGCAGGACATGTACCAACCAGTGCGTGGGATTTACTCAACGACACCATGTTTAGGCGTCTTTTGTTGGTCAATTTGTTTTTATCAGCCTGCTGGGATGTGCATACCTTTGTAGTTCCTATATTGGGGCATGAACGCGGCTTAAGTGCTTCGTCGATTGGATCGATCTTGGGTGGATTTGCTATAGCTGCTGCTTTGATTCGATTTCTACTACCTATAGTAGTTGCCAGATTGCAAGAGTGGCAAGTTATCACTGCGGCGATGCTTGTGACTTCTGCATTGCTAGGTATTTATCCGTTCGCCCAAGGTGCCCTAGGTATGGGGATTTGCTCTGTATTACTTGGATTTTCACTGGGAGTTGTTCAACCTATGGTGATGAGTACCTTGCATCAAATTACCCCAGAACCACGCCATGGCGAAGCATTGGGTTTGCGGCTGATGGGGATCAATGCTTCTAGTGTTTTGATGCCTATGTTGTTTGGTGCAATGGGTACAGTCATTGGGGTTGCTGCGGTATTTTGGTGTGTCTCCCTGGCTGTTGGACTAGGTTCACGCAGTGCTTATTTACTCAGAGTGCATAAAAAGCACGAATAACTTCCCACGCGTCCTCTACGGTGTCGACATAGCGAAACAGTTGCATATCTTCTTCTGCAATCACACCTTCTTCAAGCATTGCTTGCGGGTGGAAAATTTTTTTCCAATAGGAGGTTCCGAACAACACAATGGGTACGGGTTTGGCCTTTTTGCACTGAACCAAGGTTAAGGTCTCGAACAATTCGTCCATAGTGCCAAAGCCACCAGGAAAAGCGACCAGGGCCTTTGCCCGCATCATGAAATGCATTTTTCGCAAAGCAAAGTAGTGAAACTTGAAACTCAAAGAAGGTGTGATGTAGGGGTTTGGAGTTTGCTCGTGTGGGAGTGCGATATTGAGCCCCACGCTGATGCCACCCGCTTCCGATGCGCCGCGATTGGCTGCTTCCATAATGCCTGGTCCGCCGCCAGTGCAGATAAAAAGCTTGTTCGGATTATGTTTGTTGGCGCTGTACTGAGCGATCAATTGGCCAAAAGCACGCGCTTGTTCATAAAAATGGGCATTGCGCACTAAAGCTTGTGCACGCTGGATGTCTGAGGAATTACCAGAACTCTTCGCTGTATCCAGCGTTTTTTGCGCTTTTTCTTGACTTTGGAAACGTGCGCTGCCAAATACAACAACTGTATGTTCAATCCCATGTTCTTGTTGGGCTATGTCGGGCTTCAACATCTCCAACTGAAAACGAATACCACGGGTTTCTCTGCGCAATAGGAACTCTGGGTCTGCAAATGCAAGGAGATTGGATTCAGGCGGGGGCGCCTCGCCAGTTGGAGTCTGCGCCTTGAGAATGTCCCAAGCATGCGATAAGCGTGGATCATTGGGGTCTAACATTCCATCCATAAAAATCACCTTGGGTACCGGGTCGAAGAAATTAAAAAGGCCTGCAAGCAGGCCTTTTGTAGAAGTGGTGCAGGTTTAAACGCGCTTACGGTATTCGCCTGTGCGAGTATCGATTTCTACTTTATCACCTTGGGCCACAAAAATAGGCACTGGCACTTCAAAACCCGTCGCAATTTTGGCTGGCTTTAGTACTTTGCCGGAGGTATCTCCCTTGACAGCAGGCTCTGTCCAAGTAATTTCACGCACAACGGTAGTTGGCAATTCAACGGAGATCGCTTTTTCATCATAGAAAACGACTTCAAGAGACATGCCGTCTTCCAGATAGTTCAGGGCGTCTCCCATATTGCTAGCTTCCACTTCGTATTGGTTGAACTCACTGTCCATACAAACATACATGGGATCTGCAAAATAAGAATAGGTGCATTCTTTTTTGTCCAAGATAACTTGGTCCATCTTGTCATCTGCGCGAAACACCACCTCGGTACCGAAGTTGGCGATCAAGCTTTTGAGTTTCATGCGTACCGTGGAGGAGCCGCGTCCACCGCGGCTGTACTCAGTGCGCAGGACTACCATGGGGTCTTTACCATGCATGATGACATTGCCAACGCGTAATTCTTGAGCGGTTTTCATAGTTGAAGTTCTTGTAAGTGAATGAGAGATTTCCTAGGCCCTTGACCCGATGGAAATCGCAAAGCCCCTGATTTTAGCGTTTTTGGGACACAAATCGCTCTAATTGGGTGACCAAGTCTTCTTGGCGTTCTAATTGGCGCGTATTTTGAAGGGCCCAAGTTGTCCAGTTTTCGAAGTGTTTTTGCTCTATTGGCGGTAATGGAGTGACACTCATACTATTCCAAACAGCATGGATGGTCTTCAAATCTTGGGGCATTTGCAGAGTTCTACAAAAGGCTTGCAGCTTTGTATGGTGCGCCTGATCGTCTTGCGGATAAATTTGCCACACAAAGGGCTTACCAGCCCATAAAGCGCGTACTACGGAGTCTTCCCCTCGCACAAAGTTCAAGTCACACGCCCATATCAAATGGTCGTAATCAGTTTGGCTCAGGTAGGGCAGTTGTTCTATTTGTAAGTGGCCTGCACCGCTGGTAGGTATTTCCAAAATATTTAATGCTTGGATAACAGCTTGTTGCGATCGACCTTGTGTGACTAGGAGGTTAGTAGGCGTGTTATCGACAGCCAATTGCTTGATTAAGGCTTGCAAGGCGCTAGGTTCGTAGCAAAAAAGTGATATCCAACGCGCATGTGCATGTATTTGTTTTTTGGATATTTGAGGTGCGTAGCGCGTTAGCCATGCATTGCGGTCGAATGCGGATTGCCTTTGCTTTAAATCGGTCTCGCGTAACAAACCGCCTGTGCCAGTTACAAAGCCTGGGTAAAAAAACCATTTGGTCTGACCTTTGGCGGGGCCTTGCATCACTGGAGAGGCTAAACCGTGAGATTGCGTGACATAGCCTTCTGCGCTCAAGTATTCAAGGTTTATCCAAGTTGATCTCTGCTGTGCAATCAAGTTCTCGATAGGGGTAGGAAGTCTGCAGCCAAAGGCTTCGATGACTACATCACCCGTTTTCAAAGCGGTCTCAGCATCAGACCACTTGAATACTTCAACTTCTGAGTGACCATACGGCGCCATCCAAGCTAATGCGCTGGCATCGTCCACCCAAAGGCGAACGGAGTGTCCGCGTTCGGCCAAGTTAACGGCCAAACGCCAACTGACCCCAAGGTCGCCGTGGTTGTCGATAACGTGGCAAAAAATATTCCACTGCAAAAGTTTGGAAGTCACCTGCGAGATTGTCCACAATACGCAGATGTCTGAAGAAAACTTGCCAGAACCTGCCCCTGTAGAAGAAGTTGCCAATCGCCACAGCGCTGAATTGTTGGCACAGGTCGCTGCGCTTCCTGGTTTGCCTGGTGTCTACCGTTATTTCGACGAGAACGAGCAGGTGCTCTATGTGGGCAAAGCTATCAGCTTGAAAAAGCGGGTAGCAAGTTATTTCCAAAAAGAAAAATCGGGAACCCGCATAGGACATATGGTAAGCAAAATCGTGCGAATGGAAACCACGGTAGTGCGTTCCGAAGCCGAGGCCTTGCTGTTAGAAAACAACCTGATCAAGTCGCTCAAACCCCGATACAACATTTTGTTTAGAGACGATAAGAGCTACCCCTATTTAAAAATTACTCGCGCTACAGATACCTCTAAAAACAAAGCCAGTAATGTGTCAAGGGTGGTCTATTACCGTGGTGCCGTAGATAAACGCCATGAATATTTCGGTCCCTACCCTAGTGTGTGGGCGGTACGCGAGGCCATTCAGTTACTGCAAAAGGTTTTTCGCTTACGTACCTGCGAAGACACGGTGTATCACAACCGTACACGTCCGTGTTTGCTGTATCAAATCAAGCGATGCTCAGCGCCCTGTGTAGGCCATATTTCATTAGAGGCCTATCAAAGCGATGTTGATAGCGCTATGCGACTGTTGCGCGGTCAAACCCAAGAAGTGATGCAGTCCATTGAGGCACGCATGATGGCCCATGCAGATAAGTTGGAGTTTGAGCAAGCGGCAGAGTTGCGTAACCAAATGGGGGCCTTGTCCAAAGTCTTGCATCAGCAAGCCGTGGATACAGTGGGTGACCAAGATGTCGATATCTTGGCGGTCAAAGTGCAAGGAGGGCGCGCTTGTGTCAACTTGGCGATGGTGCGAGGCGGTCGCCATTTAGGTGATCGGCCTTACTTTCCCGTGCATGTGGACGATGCAGAACCGAC
>JAGWXI010000015.1 GCA_018969975.1 Burkholderiales bacterium | reverse complement strand
GGCGCAGTAGGCAATGTGATCGACCGCGTGATGTATGGCTACGTAGTCGACTTCTTAGATTTTTATTATGCGGGCATACACTTTCCCGCGTTCAATCTGGCAGACAGCGCCATTACTTTAGGCGCTGCCTGCTTGATATTGGATGAACTCTTAAGAGTTCGCAGAGGTCGCTAGTCTATCGACCAGGGAACACGTCATCTACTACGTTGACAAGATTTTCTAGATTTGTACAGTTCGACTTTTAAAAAGTCATTTTGTACAAATGTCGCACCCCCCCCAATCAAATACAACGGACAGCGGAAAGCGCGCTTAAAAGACTGAGCAAAGGGTTTCCAGTTGTAGCCGTCATGTCATGGCGAGGTCTCGCTTGAAATTGCCTAGAGCGTAATGATCGTACAACCCGTAGTCTTGCGGGCTTCTAAATCGATATGCGCTTGCGCAACATTTGCCAAAGGATAGGTCTGGTCAATATGGATTTTGACCTTGCCACTGGTAACTGCTCCAAATAAATCGTCAGCCATCACTTGTGTGTTTTCACGGGTGCTTATGTGGGTAAACAAGGTTTGGCGCGTGACATACAAAGAACCCTTACCACCAAGAATACCAGGAGCAAATGCAGGTACGGGACCGGATGCATTTCCAAAACTTGCCATCAAACCCAAAGGCGACAAGCAGTCAAGCGACTTCTCCCAAGTGTCTTTTCCAACCGAGTCGTACACCACTTTTACGCCTTTGCCACCAGTGATTTCTTTGACCTTGGCCAAGAAGTCTTCGGTGTTGTAGTTGATCGCGTGGCTTGCACCATTGGCCAATGCCAGTTTGCATTTCGCATCACTGCCCGCAGTTCCAATCAACTGATACCCCAAAGCTTTGGCCCATTGCGATGCAATCAAACCAACGCCACCCGCTGCTGCGTGGAACAAGATGAAATCGCCTTTATGCAATCCGCCTTGTGGCAAAGTGCTCTTGAGTAAATACTGCGCAGTTAAACCTTTGAGCATCATGGCCGCACCGGTTTCAAAAGAAATGGCATCAGGCAATTTACAAACAGTCTTAGCCGGCATCACACGTTCTTCGCAATAGCTTCCGGGAGGTGCGCTGGCATAAGCAGCGCGGTCGCCGGCTTTGAGATGCGTCACACCCTCGCCCACCGCCACCACAATGCCCGAAGCCTCCATACCTAAACGCAAAGGCATTGGATGTGGATAAAGACCTGTGCGTTGGTATACGTCAATGAAATTCAAACCAACGGCTTTGTGGCGAATGCGAATTTCACCTGCACCAGGTTGGCCGACCGTGACATCGACGATCTTGAGTTCTTCTGGTCCGCCGTTTTTTTCAATAATGACTGCTTTGCTCATGGTGTGTGCTCCTAGGGAAATCGATAATTTTTAACGCCCTGCATCCTGCCATGAAAGCGGTCACCGAGTTGTCACCTAGGTTTTATACGCTCAGGTAGAGTCTTGCCCTAATGTCTGACACCTCCGCAAGCGCTTCAACCCCCGCATTAACAGTGCGCGCTGCTGCTTTGCTATTGGTTCCACCTGTTTTATGGGCAGGCAACGCTATCACGGGGCGCTTAGTGCATGAACTGATCTCGCCGCTAACGCTCAATTTTTTTCGTTGGGGACTCGCGTTGTTGCTGCTGCTTCCCATTGCGTACAAGGTACTGCAGCGCAACAGTGCTCTGTGGTCCAAATGGAAACGTTTTGCTGTATTGGGTTTTTTGGGCGTGGGGTGCTACAACAGTTTTCAATACCTTGCGCTACAAACTTCTAGCCCTATCAATGTGACCTTAGTGGCCTCCAGTACACCTGTATTTATGTTGGCGATTGGCGCCATCTTTTTTAACCAAACTATTCGATGGCACCAAGTTATCGGTGCGGCGTTATCCATTGCAGGTGTACTTCTGGTGCTATGCCGAGGTGACTGGAATGCGCTTGCCAATGTGCAGTGGGTCATTGGTGATATTTACGTATTGATCGCCACCGCATGTTGGGGCTTTTACAGTTGGCTTCTCACTCGCCCTGACGACCCTGCAGAGATACGCAGTAACTGGGCTTATTTTTTAATGGCGCAAATGGCATTTGGCTTGTCTTGGTCTGGCTTGTTTACAACGGGTGAATGGCTCGCAGGCGATGCTTATGTGGTTTGGAGTTGGCCCTTGGCTGCAGCACTTGCCTATGTCGCACTGTGTCCATCGCTGCTGGCCTATCG
The DNA here is from genome assembly GCA_018969975.1 of Burkholderiales bacterium. Lineage (GTDB taxonomy): Bacteria > Pseudomonadota > Gammaproteobacteria > Burkholderiales > Burkholderiaceae_C > Limnohabitans. The sequence goes on along the minus strand of JAGWXI010000015.1, from coordinate 40,384 downwards.
TTGCTGGGGGTTGGGTGTACAACAAGCTGGGCCTAATATCGCTGGCTTTTTTGCCAACCTCACGCCACTGTTTGCAGCTGTGATGTCCGCCTTGGTATTGGGTGACTTGCCGCAAACATTTCACGCCGCGGCATTTGCTTTGATAGTAGGCGGAATTGTGGTGTCTTCGCTTAATCAAAACGAGCCTGAGTAAGCCCCGCCATCCGTCAAAATATTTTGACCTGTGATGTAGCTGGCTTGTGCGGAACACAAAAATGCACAGGTCTCACCAAATTCATCGGGATGTCCAAAACGCAATGCTGGAATCGTTTTCTTACGCGCGTCCATGATGGCTTCGATAGGTTGACCGGTTTTTTCTGCAGCCCCCTTCATCGTGCCTTTGAGGCGGTCTGTATCGTAAGCACCTGGCAAGAGGTTGTTGATCGTCACGTTGTTGGAAGCGAGTTTGGTGGTGCGTGCAACACCAGCGATGAAACCCGTCAAACCAGAACGTGCGCCATTGGACAATCCCAAAATATCAATGGGTGCTTTGACCGCACTGGACGTGATGTTGACGATACGACCAAATTTACGTTCGGCCATGCCATCTACAGTGGCTTTGAGTAACTCAATAGGCGTGAGCATATTGGCGTCAACGGCTTTGATCCAATCGTCGCGGTTCCAATTGCGAAAGTCTCCAGGGGGTGGGCCGCCTGCATTCGTCACCACGATGTCGTAATTTTTACCAGGACCGCCTTGGATAGACCAAATGGCTTCACGTCCTTGTGTGGTGGTGATGTCCACTGCAGCGGCAATGATGGTGGTGCCAAATTTACGAAGTTCTTTGGCTGCGGCTTCGAGTGCTTCTGCACCGCGGGCCACGATCACCACATTGACGCCTTCTCGTGCTAACGATTGCGCACAACCGTAGCCCAAGCCTTTGCTGGCTCCACCAACCAACGCCCACTTACCTTTGATTCCTAAATCCATTATTTCTCTCCATACTTAGTCACTAAAAAAACACCACCCACGACTAACAAGGTACCAGCCCCTATCCAGAGGTTGAGTGGCTCACCTAACACCATTACTCCCAGCGTAATCGTGGACATGGGCCCGATCATGCCAGTTTGCGCAGTCAAAGCTGCGCCGATGCGTTCAATGGCCATCATGACCATAAGGACTGGCGCTACGGTACACAATAAAGCATTCAGTAGCGCTAACCATAAAACCGGATGCGGTACGTCCATTGCCGACAAAGGACGTAGCACTATAAATTGCACGATGCAACACACACATGCCACGCTGGTGGCCCAACCCACCAAGCGCATAGCCCCAATGCGTTGCACCAACTGCCCACTGAAAACCAAATAGACAGCATATGTCAGCGCACTCGCAAAGACCAATGCGCTACCTAATGCAACATCAGAGCCCGTAAAAGACAGTTCATGTGCGAATACCAACAGCACACCGGCGTAGCTCACGGCCATGGCCATCATGCGAATGGGTTGCACAGGTTTTTTATAAATGAGCCATCCCAACACAACCACCAAGGTCGGGTTGAGATACAAGATTAAACGTTCCAAACTTGCGGTGATGTATTGCAAACCCAAGAAATCCAAGTAACTTGATAAGTAGTAGCCCACAAAACCAAGCGCCACAATTCCCAGTAAATCACGGCGCGTTAATGGATTCTCACGCGCCTGAGTTTGCTTCTCTGACCAGATACCAAGCGCAATGAAAAAAGGTAACGCCAACAACATACGAAACATAATGACTGTGACTGCGTCCACCCCATAGAGGTAAGAAAGCTTCACAATGATGGCTTTACCGCTAAAAGCAATCGCTCCTGCCGCAGCCAAGAGTAAACCCGATATAGAAGAGCGGTTGGCTAAAGTCATCCGAGAGAGTTTATTCTTAGTAGCGCACGCTCAACCGCCTGAAGCCTCGAAATACGCTGACTTTGGTCATGCAAGCGACTGATGCCAGGACGCTCAACACCTAAACTCTATCTATGCGCCTGTCTCTTATCCAACGCTTGCTTTTAGCCAATCGGCAGACACGGCGCAAAGCATCTGGTTTGCCAGTCATTTGGAAAGGCATGCTGTGGATGGCAGCAGGTGGATTTTTGTTCTCCATCCTCAACACCATCGTGCGCGCCATTGCTATGCAGATGGATCCGTTTGAAGTGCAGTTTTTGCGCTACCTGTTTGGCCTACTGGTGATGTTGCCTTGGGTATTCAAAGCAGGGCCTCGCAACTATTGGCCAACAGATGTCAAAGGCCAGTTTTGGCGAGGCGGGGTTCATACCATTGGGATGGTGCTATGGTTTATTGCATTGCCCAAAATTCCTTTGGCAGATATGACGGCCATCAGTTTCACCGGGCCAATTTTCATCATGATTGGTGCATCTTGGTTTTTGGGTGAACCGATGCGGCGCGATCGCTGGATTGCAGCATTGATTGGTTTTGCTGGGGTGGTTATCGTTGTTGCCCCGCAATTGTCAGGGTCTGGCGGTGGCTACCACTTGGTGATGTTAGCGTCAGCACCTTTTTTCGCTGCTTCTTTTCTAATCACCAAAGCACTGACCCGATACGAGAGAGCCAGTGTCATTGTTTTTTGGCAAGCCTTGACGGTATCTCTTTTTAGTTTGCCTTTGGCATTACTGCACTGGCAAACGCCCAACCTATGGCAATGGCTGGGTTTTTTGATCGCTGGTATTTTGGGAAGTGTTGGTCATTACTGTTGGACCCGGGCTTTTCATGCGGCAGATATTTCTTCTACCCAATCGCTGCGCTTTTTAGACTTGGTGTGGACGTCTGCATGGGGTTGGTTAATTTTTTCTGACATACCCAGCCAATCGACTTGGCTAGGTGCTGTGGTGATCTTGGCTGCAACTGTTTGGATTGCGCGACGAGAAGGCCAAAGGACTGCAAAAGCACTCCTAGACGAACCTGTTCACTGACCCAACACAAGACCTTCGCGCCTAGGATCGGTTCCGCTCATCCATTGGGTTGAAGCATCTTCCAACTTGATAATTTTGACGATGGCTTGTAGGCCACTTGTCAATGGCACCTCGCGCACTTGTGCACCGCGTGCGCGTAAAGAATGCACAGTTTCTGCAGGGAAACGCTTTTCCTCCAACACCATGGGGTCTCCCAGTGCTCCAAAGTTGGGTAAGTCGATTGCTTGTTGCGGTGTCATACCCCAGTGCAAAACACCCAGCAATGTTTTGGTAGTGAAGTGGATGATCATGGCGCCCCCTGGGCTACCGGCACTCATAACTAACTCGCCAGTGGCTTTATCGAAAACCAAGGTGGGCGACATGGAAGATCGCGGACGCTTGCGGGCTTGAACGCGATTGGCAATAGGTCGCTCTTGCGCGTCACGGGGAACAAAACTAAAGTCTGTAAGCTCATTGTTGAGCAAAAACCCACGCACCATTTGACGCGCGCCAAAAGCATCTTCAATGGTTGTTGTCATTGCCAATGCATTGCCATAGGCATCAACAATGCTGATGTGCGAAGTACCAAACTCTATTTGATCGGGCATAGGGGCATAGGCACTCTTTTTGGCGCGCAAAGGGATACCTGAAGGTGCTTGTTTCAAACTCATAGACCCCATAAGTTGGGCACGTATTTTTAAATAGTCTGGGTCCAACAAACTACGCCAGTCATCTGCTGGCGCCTCCACAAAATCGGGGTCTGCCACATACTGGGCACGGTCTGCAAACGCCAAGCGTGAAGCTTGGGCGTAGTAGTGCAGCCAATCTGCATCCACTATTCCTTGAATTGGTGCTCTAGCGGGCAAGGATGCATGACGCAACAAGCCCAGTATTTGTCCGATCGCAATCGCACCAGAGCTAGGCGGTGGAAAGCCACAAATCTCGAACAATTTTCTACCAACTGCATGGTCAAAGCACAAGGCTTGCCGCTCTTTCGCTTGGTATTGCGCTAAGTCTTGCAAATGCATGAATCCGGGGTTTTTAGGATGCTGTTGCACTTTGTCGACTATCGCTCGCGCCACATCGCCTTTGTAAAAAGCATCCACACCTTCCTTGGCAATACGCTCGAGCACCTCTGCCAACTCCGGGTTACGCAGCACATAAGCTATTGAATGTGGTGCGCCATCTGCTTGGTAAAAATAAGTGCGTGCACTAGGGTCTAGTGGGAGATATGCATCAGCAAGCAGCGATGCATGCAGACGCGGGCTGATAGCAAACCCATTTTTAGCCAATTGAATCGCTGGCACAAACAATTGGGCCCAAGGCAATTTGCCGTGTTGCTGATGCGCCATTGCCAACATTTTTAAAGTGCCCGGTATCCCCACAGAGCGTCCCCCCACTGCAGCCTGATAAAAGGGCAGCGGCTGTCCTTGCGCATTTAAAAATAAATTTTCATCTACACCCTCTGGCGCTGTTTCTCGGCCATCAAAAGCTTGTAAGTGTCGCGCTGCTCCTGCGCTAGTACTGTGCAATAAAAAAGCGCCACCCCCAATGCCACTGGACTGCGGCTCCACCAAGCCTAAAACCATTTGCACAGCAATTGCTGCATCCACTGCTGAACCCCCTGCTTGCAATATTGCAAGACCAGCCTGAGAGGCTAAAGGGTTGGCACTTGCAACCGCAGTACTTTGTGTGATTACATCTTGGTTGCTTTTTACCGCACTGGCGATTTCTGGCTGCAAAGGTGATGTGAACGCATTGGCATTACTGGTCTGCATTTCAGACTTGTTATCCATTGCCCAGGATTGTCTATTTGCACATCCCCCTAAAAGACAAATCACCCCCATGACAAGGACGATTACATGTGTGCGCAAATGCATTTTCATATGCACGCCATTCGATCAAAGCTTTGTTGAGCTTTCAGAACCCTGCCGCTAATCCGTCACGACGCGAATCGCTCGCAACGATATAGCCTTCGACTTTAGGGTTGCCTGCACGCCAAATAAATTGACCTGAACCAAAATCTTGATAACTATCGTTGATCACCTCCAAGCGATGGCCAAGCGCGGTCAGACCTGCCACAGTATTGGAATCTAAAGCCGACTCCACGTTGATCTCTAAGCCTTGGTTGTAGCGCCAACGGGGAGCATCGCATGCAACTTGGGGGCTCTGCCCGTAATCGAGCATACGCACCAAGGTCTGCATATGTCCTTGAGGTTGCATATTGGCACCCATCACGCCGTAACTCATCACGGGTTGTCCATCTTTGGTGAGAAATGCTGGAATGATGGTGTGAAATGGCCGCTTGCCTGGTGCCACCAAATTGGCTGGGTTATGCCCTTGTGCACTCACATTAAAAGCATGGCCTCGGTTTTGCAAACTGATGCCAAAAGTGGGTTCTACACAACCAGAGCCAAAGCCCATGTAATTGCTTTGGATAAAGCTGACCATCATGCCGTTTTCATCTGCGGCACTTAAATAAATCGTGCCCCCTTTAACGGGGTTGCCTGCACCAAAGTCTTGCGCTTTTTTCATATTGATCAACTGGGCGCGGCTTTTTAGATACGCGGGGTCCAACATTTGCGCAGGTGTCACCTCCATCGCACAAGCTTCGGCTACATAGCGGTAGACATCGGCAAAAGCCAACTTCATCGCTTCGATTTGTACATGCTGAGAATCAACGCCATCGACTTTCAAAGCGCTTAAATCAAAATTTTCCAAAATACCTAACGCAATCAAGGCCGCTATGCCTTGGCCATTCGGTGGTATTTCGTGAAGTGTGTATCCGCGGTAGTTTTGGGTGATGGGCGTGACCCATTCAGCTTTGTAATTCTCGAAGTCTTTGGCCGTATGGCTGCCGCCATGCGCTTTAGAAAACTTTTCAATCGCGTGTGCAATTTCTCCGCCATAAAACGCTTGGCCTTTGCTTTTGGCAATTGCACGCAATCCTTTGGCAGCCGATGTGAACCTAAAGAGTTCGCCAACGTTTGGCGCACGCCCCCAGGGCAGAAAGCTTTGTTTAAAGCCTGGCATATCTTGTAACTCAGGCGTAGCTGCCGCCCATTTTTGTTGTACGACGATGGGCAACAAGTAACCACGTTCTGCAATCTCAATGGCCGGCTGCAACACATCTTCAAAAGGCAATTTCCCAAAGCGTTCATGCATCGCCACCCAGGATGCAACAGCGCCAGGCACTGTGACAGAGTCCAAGCCGCGCTTAGGTGGTGCCAAGGTGTCTTTGCCGTATTTGTTTTGAAAATATGCTGGCGTCCACGCTTGCGGTGCACAACCTGAGGCATTCAACCCATGCAGTGATGTGCCATCCCAAATCAAACCAAAGGCATCAGAACCTAAGCCGTTACTCACGGGCTCTACCACGGTCATCATGGCTGCCGCTGCAATGGCAGCATCGACAGCGTTACCACCCTGCCACAACATACGCAAGCCGGCTTGCGAGCCCAATGGATGCGAGGTAGAAACTACGTTACGTGCAAAAACAGGTAAACGTGTGGAGGTGTAGGGGTTGTTGTAATCAAACTGCATGATCAGGTCCAAAAGAAACGGCACCTAAAGGTGCCGTGAAGTTATTTTTAAAGTATGTCGCGTCTTATTCTTCGACAAAAGCCTCTGCACGTTTGTTTCGAATAGAAGGTAGCAACACCACAACCAATAGAAACAGGGCTGCGGCCAATAATCCGGCAGATAAAGGGCGTGTGCCAAATACCAGCCAGTCGCCACGTGAGAGCAACAGAGCACGTCTTAGGTTCTCCTCCATCATGGGCCCCAATATGAAGCCAAGTAATAAAGGCGCAGGCTCTACGCCCAGCTTTACAAAAATATAGCCAATAAGGCCAAAGGCTGCGACCATCCAAATATCGAATGTATTGTTATTGGTCGAGTAAACACCAATCGCACAAAACAACACGATGGCGGGAAACAGGAAACGATAGGGAACTGTTAACAACTTGATCCACATACCAATCAACGGCAGGTTCAGGATAACAAGCATTAAGTTACCTATCCACATTGAAGCGATCAAGCCCCAAAACAGTTGTGGGTTGCTTGTCATTACCTGAGGGCCGGGCTGGATGTTGTGTATCGTCATTGCTCCGACCATCAAAGCCATCACTGCATTAGGTGGAATACCCAGAGTTAGCAGGGGAATAAATGAAGTTTGCGCGCCAGCATTGTTAGCAGATTCAGGCGCAGCCACGCCACGAATATTGCCCTGTCCAAAAGGCACTTCGCCAGGACGCAACTTTGTCTTCTTCTCGATGGTGTAAGCAGCAAAAGCTGCTAGCAATGCACCACCCCCTGGTAACACGCCAAGTAGTGCGCCTAAAGATGTTCCGCGAATTACCGCAGGCAACATGTTTTTGAAGTCTTCTTTGGTAGGGAACAAACCCTCCACTTTGGCAGTGAAGACTTCGCGTTCATCTTCTGGTCGGGACAGATTAGAGATGATTTCTCCGTATCCAAATACACCCATCGCAACAACCACAAAGCCAATTCCGTCAGTCAGCTCAGGTATGTCAAAACTAAACCGGGCAACGCCAGAATTAACGTCAGTACCCACCAGTCCCATTAGAAGACCCAAGATGATCATCGCAATAGCTTTAAGCAATGAGCCCGAAGCCAATACGACGGCACCCACTAAGCCCAGCACCATGAGCGAGAAATACTCAGCAGGGCCAAACTTGAAAGCTAGTTCAGTCAAAGGTGGCGCAAAGGCGGCCAAGATCATGGTGCCAATCGTGCCAGCAAAGAAAGAACCGAGTCCAGATGCAGCAAGAGCAGGGCCCGCACGGCCCTTACGCGCCATTTGATAGCCATCTATCGTTGTTACAACCGAGGACGATTCGCCAGGCAAATTCACCAAAATAGCGGTGGTGGAACCACCGTATTGCGCGCCGTAATAAATGCCGGCCAACATAATCAAAGCTGAAACAGGCGGCAACGCATAAGTTGCGGGCAAAAGCATTGCGATGGTGGCCACAGGCCCAATGCCAGGAAGCACGCCGATCAACGTCCCCAAAATACAACCGATCAGACAGTAAAGCAGATTTATGGGTGTGAAGGCCACACCAAAACCTAAAGCCAAGTTACTTAATAAATCCATGTTCTATTTCTCCCTGCTTAACCAGTAATGAACGAGGGCCACACTGGCATCTGCAAATTCAATAATTTGATAAATGCGAGATAGCTCAGAACAGACAGAAAGGTAGCGAGTATCAGAACCTCCTTGAGGTTGAAAACATCGCCAGCCCTACTAGAGATGATGGTTAAAGCGTAAATGCCCGCAATCAAACCTGTTGGCGGCAGTCCCAAACTGGGTAAGCCTGCTAACAAAATGCCAAAGGCAATATTGGCTCCCAAAATATAAACAACAGGGCGCCAAGCAAAACTACCTACTTTGTCACCGTCTTCTGCATGCTCAACCAAGGAGTAGAAGACGATAAAGCAACCCAAAGCGGCAAGCAAAATTCCTAATAACAAAGGAAAGTATCCTGGTCCCATGCGGGCAGCCGTTCCAACAGAATAATTGGTAGCCCCCCATGCAAATGCACCGCCAATGGCAGCAAACATCAATCCAGAGAAAAAGTCTTTTTGACTTTTGATCATTTCATCTCCTTAAACAAAATATCTCAGTGGCGCAGATTGTGGCCTCACATTCCCAAAGGGTAGATGTGGGTTTCACCTACCTATGCTAAGACAAACGATTTGCGGGTTAACCCTTGCAAATGAACATTTAAGACAGCGCGACTGGGGACAAAACCTTTAACCATTTTGTGGCTTGCAGTGGCCAACGTGATTGAATCCGTTGCGCTTGCAATAACAACGCATCACGTTCAAAAATTCTTGGAGTGCGCAATGCCATCAAAATCGTATTGCCCTCTTTGGTGGGTCTAAACGCCCACAAAGCATCTTTACCAAAAGCATTGGCAATTTTTTGCACACTGCTCTCGAAGCTTGAACTGCGTCCAAATAAATTGACAGTCATACAGCCGTTGTCGGTTAGTAGTTGTCTGCAATCTGCATAGAAAGCTTCACTGTCTAAAACTGGACATGCTGCATCTTGGTCATACAAGTCCACTTGCAAGGCGTCAATTTTTCCGCGCCAGTGGTCGTGCCCTGCTACCTCAGCGGCGTCTCCCAACACCACATTCAATTTGGATGTGTCTTCAGGCAATTTGAACCACAACCGGCATGCTGCAACAACTTGCGGGTTCAATTCAATCGCCGTCGTTTGCATACGCAAATGTTTGTGGCAAAACTTGGTCAAAGACGCAGCACCGAGTCCAAGTTGCATCGCATGCAAGCTTCCTACCTTATCGAGATCCGCAAACAGCAACCAGCCCATCATGCGTTGCACATATTCCAGATGGATCTCAAACGGCTTGTTGATCTTCATCGAGCCTTGCACCCAAGGCGTGCCTAAGTGCAGATAGCGCACATCACCGTAGTCGGAGAAATTAACTTCAGGCAAATTGTTTTTGCGTTGCGTGGCCATACTTACTCTGCCATGCCTTCCACCACAAAACGCACACGCTTGGTGCCTTGCCATGCGTCCGTCTCTATGCGGTACGCCAAATGCGCCAGCGGTGGCAAAGGTTCTACACGTCCGAACCAAATGCCGTCTACCGGTTGCCCATGGTGACGTAGCTTCAAAGACAAATGTTTTTCAGCGACCAAACGTTGGCCTAAGACTTCGATGTTTTCACTAAAAGTCGGTGCTGCGAAACCTTGCCCCCACACTTCTTGCGCCAGAACGTCCGCCATATCGGGACGTCGAAACTCTGGTGGCAACGGGCCATCAGTTTGCAAACGGCGTTGCAAGGTAGCGTCGTCCAACCACTCTTGTGCCACTTGTTGCAAGGCTTCTTCAAAAAGCCCCAATTGCTCTTCTTCTATCGTGCAACCTGCAGCCATGGCGTGACCACCAAAGCGCAACAACACGCCGGGATGCCGTTTGACCACCAAGTCCAAAGCATCGCGCAAATGAAAACCGGGAATCGATCGACCTGAACCTTTGAGTTCATGCGATTTACCACTGGCTTGGCTAGGCGCAAAAACAAAAGTGGGACGGTGGTGCAAATCTTTCAACTTCGCCGCCACGATACCCACCACGCCTTCATGAAACTCTGGGTCAAACACGCACAAAGCTGGAGGCGGCGTTTCATCAGGATCGAGCATGTCTTGCGCAATAACCAGTGCTTGGTCACGCATATCGCCTTCGATGACACGACGTTCGCGATTGATGCGGTCTAGGGCAGTGGCCAATTCAGTGGCACGCGCTAGGTCGTCGGTACAGAGGCATTCAATACCTAAGGTCATATCCGCCAAACGCCCTGCAGCGTTGATACGCGGCCCTAATGCAAAACCAAAATCTTGCGCCGTGCATTGCGCACTCGCGCGACCTGCTGCCACCAACAAAGCTGACATGCCAGCAGGCATGGCGCCTTTGCGAATACGTGCCAACCCCTGCGCGACCAAACGGCGGTTGTTGGCGTCTAGTTTGACGACATCGGCCACCGTACCCAAAGCCACCAAAGGCAAGAGGCTGTCGAGCTTAGGTTGCGATTGCGCGTCCCACACACCGCGCGTGCGTTGCAGTGCACGCAACACTAGCAATACATAAAACATCACACCCACGCCTGCTAAGGCTTTGCTCTCGAACGTGCAACCCGGTTGGTTGGGATTAACGATGGCATCGGCATCGGGCAATACAGCGGCTGGCAAATGGTGGTCTGTCACCAAGACTTGTAAGCCCAGTGCTTTGGCGGTTGCTACACCTTCTACGCTAGCAATGCCGTTGTCCACCGTGATCAACACGTCCGCACCACTGGCTTTAACGCGTTCAGCGATTGGCGGCGTTAAGCCATAGCCGTCCACCACACGGTCTGGCACGATGTAAGACACCTGTTGCGCGCCCAACATACGCAGACCTCTTAGCGCCACTGCACATGCCGTGGCGCCGTCGCAGTCGTAATCAGCAACGATACAAAGTTTTTTGTTGGCTGCAATTGCGTCTGCCAATAACTCAGCCGCTTGTGCAATACCTTTCAAACCGCTGGGTGGTAGTAATTGCGCAAGGGATGTATCGAGTTGATGCGCTTCATGGATACCGCGCGCCGCATACAAACGCGCTAACAACGGGTGCACGCCCGCTTGTTCCAAAGCCCAAACACTGCGAGGCGCTACCTCGCGGGAAATAAATTGCATCACATGTCCTCAGATCTGGGTGGAACGACTAAACGTTCGTGTAATGCCGTTGCGCCAAATCGCCTTGCAATATTTTGTAAAACCGCATTGGATTGCCAAAGGTCTTGCCAACCTACGATAGCTTGCAGCCTGCTCCAAGCGGAAGCAGGTCGTGTTTCATAAACATGTCGCTCATACTCACCGCACAACACCAGTTGCATGGTTTCGCCATGTTGGACGCGTTTGAGCAAATCAGCAAAAAGCGTTTGGTCTAACAAGGTCCAAGCTTGCATCCAACCTTGCCAGTCTTGTTGCAAAGAAGCGTTGCGTAAATCTGAAATAGCCCGTAATTGCGCTTCATTGAAAGTTTGTAGCGTTGAAGGTCGAGGTAAGTTTGTTGGGTTTTCTTTCGCAAGACTAGTTTTCGCACTAGTAGGCAAAGCGCCAGCACCATGCCACCACAAAGAGTTGATGGCTAGACCGCGGTTGGCATTGACCTCATGGGTATAGAGCAACATTTGCATTTCATTTTGCAAACGTCGCAGCAAGGTGGCAGGCCCCGTCGGCGTTGCACCGCCCACTAACCATGAATCCATATTGCGGCCAATCACCCGATCGAGCGAGGCGGTTGGCAAATTGGCAAATACATCGGATTGTGCTAGCCACTGACCCGGCGCGTATGGGTAGAGCGCAATACCGTCTTGCGCGAAAAAACCTTGCATCGCTTCAAAAAGCTGTATGTCTGTATTCGGGTCGATCTGCAATTGCGCTGGGTCACCCATAGTGACTTGGCCATTGCTGACATGCCAATTGCACAGCGTGACAAAAGACCAAGCCGATGTGTCAGCACTTAAATGTTGTTCGGCTGCTGCATTTGCGGCCCATGGAATACAGCCATCTGGAAAATCCCAGCCCAAAGCTTTAGCCTGCGCCACTTCATGCGGCATGGACAAACTGCTGGGTAAGGGCTCTTGTGGGGCTTCTTGGGTCACCGATATGCGTTGCATGTCACGCAGCCATTGGCGCACATGAGGCAAGGCGTCGTTCGGTAGCCAGTTAGCTGGTGCGCGATGGCCAGACCACAGCGCATAAGGAAGCACCCACGTGGGTAAATCAAAAGACATAGCCGCGATTGTCCTTGATGACACAATCTCCCCCTGTGAAAAACCGCTCTTCCTCTCTTCCCTATGAATTACTGATCGGCTGGCGCTACACGCGTGCGGGCCGCAGCGCTGGGCGCAACGGATTTATTTCGTTTATTTCTGGCGTGTCAATGTTGGGCATCGCTTTGGGGGTCGCCGCTTTGATCATCGTGTTGAGCGTGATGAATGGTTTTCAAAAAGAAGTGCGCGACCGCATGCTTGCCGTTGTTTCGCACATCGAACTGACAACACCTACTGGCGAGGGTTTTCCGGATGTCGGCGCTGTGCTCAAAAAAGTTGGCCAGCACCCTGAAGTAGTGGCCGCCGCTCCTTTTGTCGCGCAGCAAGCTTTGTTAGCCCGTGGTGAAGACATGCGCGGTGCCTTGGTGCGCGGTATTGAACCCGAGCTAGAAGCCAAGGTCAGCGACTTCACTTTGCAGCTTCCACCAAAAGCCATGGCTTCTTTGCAACCTGGCACTTTCAATGTGGTGTTGGGTGGTGAACTTGCACTTGCCATGGGTGTGCAAGTGGGTGAGAGCATCACACTCATCTCGCCTGGCGGTCAAGTAACACCTGCTGGCGTATTGCCGCGCCTAAAGCAGCTCACGGTGTCTGGCATTTTTGATTCTGGCCATTACGAATACGACGCCACCTTGGCGCTCATGCATGTCGAAGACGCACAACGTATTTTTCGGGTCGAGGCCCCAAGCGGCATTCGACTCAAGATTCAACACATCAACGATGCGCGCTCGGTGGCTTATGAACTCTCAGCCCTTTTAGGTGGCGAAGTGATCGTGCGCGATTGGACGCGTCAAAACCGCACCTGGTTTGCTGCTGTGCAAGTTGAAAAACGCATGATGTTCATCATCCTCACCCTGATCGTGGCGGTGGCAGCTTTTAACTTGGTAACAACCTTGGTCATGACCGTGACCGACAAACGCGCTGACATTGCGATTCTGCGCACGCTGGGTGCTAGCCCGTCGAGCATCTTGGCGATTTTTGTGGTGCAAGGCGCGACCGTAGGGGTGATGGGCACTTTGGGTGGACTGCTGCTGGGTCTTGGCGTGGCATTCAACATCGACGTCATCGTTCCTGCGATCGAGCAATTGCTGGGTGCAAGTTTTCTGCCGCGCGATATTTATTTGATCAGCCGTATGCCGAGTGATCCGCAGTCCGCCGATATTTGGCCCGTGGCTTTGATATCGCTGGCCTTGTCGTTTGTGGCGACGATTTATCCGAGTTGGCGCGCTAGCCGCATCCAACCTGCACAGGCGTTGCGCTATGAATAAGCCGGTCAGTTTTGCCAAGTTGAACAAGACAGCTGTTTTAGAAGCGCACCATATCAGCAGGCGGTTCAGCGAAGGAGCACTGGACGTGTCTGTCCTGCAAGATGTCAACCTTTCGGTGTCCGCTGGCGAAACCTTGGCCATCGTCGGCGCATCGGGGTCTGGCAAAAGCACTTTGTTGCATATCTTGGGCGGTTTGGATTTACCCACCTCAGGCTCTGTGAACTTGTTAGGCCAAACACTGAGCGGACTCAGCGCCAGTGAATTGGGCGATTTACGTAACCATCACTTGGGCTTTGTGTACCAGTTCCACCACCTCTTGCCAGAGTTCAGCGCCATCGACAACGTGGCCATGCCTTTGTGGATACGCCGAATGGACCGCAGTGCGGCCCATGCGCAGGCAAAAGGTCTGCTGGAATCTGTAGGTCTTGGCCCACGCATGCAACATCGCCCAGCCGAGTTGTCTGGCGGCGAACGCCAGCGTGTGGCGATTGCCCGTGCTTTGGTAACACGGCCTGCCTGTTTATTAGCAGACGAACCTACGGGCAACCTAGACCGCAACACTGCAGACCTTGTGTTCTCCATGATGCTCGACTTAGCCCATTCGCAAGGCACAGCCTTTGTCGTGGTCACGCACGACACCCAGCTCGCAAGCCGTTGTGACAGACAACTGCATTTGGTAGCAGGCAGTTTGCAAGACTAAGGCCATGCCTTGGATAGACACCCACTGCCATCTAGACGCCGCAGAATTTGACGCTGACCGCGATACGGTGCGCGAAAACGCCAAGTCATTGGGCGTAGAAACATGCATCATCCCCGCCGTCATGGCATCCCACTTTGACGAAGTGCGGTTACTCGCCCACCGATTTGCAGACGCCTACGCTTTGGGCATCCATCCGCTCTACACCCCACAAGCCGAAGACAAAGACCTTGCCACCTTGGACACGCATCTGCATGCGCATCGCGATGACCCACGATTGGTCGCGCTAGGTGAAATTGGTTTGGATGGCTTTGTGCCAGAAATCAACACACCCGAGGCGTTTGCCAAGCAAACCCATTTTTTTGAAGCGCAACTGCAAATTGCGCAACGCCACCAACTCCCCGTCATCTTGCACGTGCGGCGCAGCGCAGACGGATTGCTCAAAGGGCTTCGTCAATTCCCCGTCTCGGGTGGCATTGCCCATGCTTTCAATGGCAGTCTGCAACAAGCCAAAATGTTTATCGAGATGGGTTTCAAACTTGGCTTCGGCGGCGCCATGACCTATGACCGCGCGACCAAGTTGCGTGCGCTAGCCACTGAATTGCCGTTATCGGCTTTGGTACTTGAAACTGATGCGCCAGACATCCCGCCCCATTGGATGTACACCACCGCCGAAGACCGAGAAAAAGGCAAGCCACAAGGTAGAAACAGCCCCGCCGAGTTGCCACGCATCGCTACGGTTTTGGCTGAACTGCGCGGTATTTCTCTAGAGGAACTTGCCACAGCAACTTCGGCCAATGCACGCCAAGCCCTGCCCCGCCTACAATCTCACTTGTGATCAAAACTGTATTAAACGCCGATTTGCACTGTCATTCAGTGGTTTCTGACGGCACACTTACCCCTGAGGTGTTAGCAAAGCGTGCCAAAGCCAACGGTGTCGAACTTTGGGCGCTGACCGACCATGACGAAATTAGCGGTCAAGCCCGCGCACTGACTGCCGCCAAAGCCCAAGGTATGCAGTACCTCACTGGAACTGAAATTTCCGTCACTTTCGCCGGACAAACCGTGCACATTGTTGGACTAGGCTTTGACCACCTGGATATGGCTTTGCAACAAGGCTTGCAGAAAACCCGAGGCGGTCGTGGCGAACGCGCCCTCGTCATGGCGCAGGGGTTAGCGCAAGTTGGTATCCATGGTTGTTATGAGGGCGCCTTGAAATATGTGGGTAACCCAGAACTCATCTCTCGCACCCACTTCGCCCGCTATCTTGTCGAGTCGGGTGTTTGCGCTGATACCCACGAAGTTTTTCGCAAGTATTTGACCGAGGGCAAACCTGGCTTTGTGCCACACCGTTGGGCCTCGCTCAAAGAAGCGGTGCAGTGGATTACCCAAGCAAAGGGCATTGCCGTTATCGCCCATCCAGCACGTTACAGCTTTACGCCGAATGAGGAATACGCCTTCTTCACTGAATTCAAAAACCATGGTGGACAAGGCGTGGAAGTGGTAACCGGTAGCCACACCACCGCTGAATATGTCAAATACGGTGACATGGCGAAAGAATTCAACCTGCTGGCTTCACGCGGCAGCGATTTTCATAGCCCAGAAGAAAGCCGCATTGATTTAGGTACCTTGCCTTGGCTGCCCGGCCAGCTCACCCCTGTGTGGGAAGCCTTGGCCCATCGCATCCAATGAGTAGAAGCTCCCAACACACGTCTCTAGACGGCTCCCCTCTCTCCGCGCAACAAGCCATGGCTGGCATGCTCTATGCCGTGATTGCGATGGCGTGCTTTGCGGTGCTCGACACCACTAATAAGTTTCTTTTGGCCAGCGTGCCCATGTTGATGGTGCTGTGGTTTCGGTATGCCTTCCAAGCCGTTGCAACCACCGCCCTGATCTTGCCGCGTAAAGGCCGATCTGTTTTTCAGACCCGAGATTGGAAACTCCAAGTCATTCGTGGCTTGCTACTGTTAGCGTCTAGTTTTTTGGCTTTTGGAAGTCTGATTCGTATGCCCGTCGCCGAATTCAGTGCAATTGCCATGTTGTCGCCTTTGACGGTCACCATCTTGGCGCGCTTTGTCTTAAAAGAACAGGTCTCCAAGTTGCGTTGGTTATTTGTCTTTGGCGGCATGGTGGGAGCCATGCTGATCGTGCGTCCGGGTGGCAGCATGGATGCAAGCCATGCCTGGATGCCAATGCTGATGGTGTTGTCTTATTCCTGCTTCCAAATTTTGACCAGCCACATGGCTAAAACAGAAACACCGGAGACCATGCATATATATACCGGCTGGGTCGGCGCATTGGTATCTACCTGTTTAGTCCTGGGCGTTTGGACCACCGAACTAACTGGTTTTCAATGGATATTGATGGTTTTGATTGGTAGTGCTGGAACCTTAGGGCACTACCTTCTGATAGTGGCCTTTGCGCGTGCGCCAGCTTCACGCGTCACGCCTTTTCTCTATAGTGGCATCGCTTTTGCCACCTTGACGGGGTGGGTTGTCTTCTCCCATATTCCTGACCCGATTGCGCTATTGGGTATGTCTTTGATTGCCCTGTGCGGCTTGGGTGCTGGCTGGCTCGGGCAACGCGAACACGCCAAAAGTATTCCACCCGCCCACGATTGAGCCAAACCAGCCATGGCCCAGTTTCTGCAGGTGCATCCTGAAAACCCCCAACCGCGCTTACTCAAACAGGCCGTGGCTTTCCTCGCCAGCGGTGGCGTGGTGGCCGTGCCAACCGATTCGAGCTACGCCTTGGTCTGCCACTTAGATGACAAAACCGCTGTCGAAAAGATGCGCCGCATTCGCCAAGTAGACGACAAGCACCACCTCACCTTGCTGTGTCGCGATTTGTCCGAGTTGGCCAACTACGCCAAAGTGGACAACCGCCAATTCCGTCTGCTCAAGGCGGCAACCCCAGGCGCCTACACATTCTTATTAGAGGCCACCAAAGAAGTCCCCCGGCGTGTGAGCCATCCGCAACGCAAAACCATCGGACTGCGGGTGCCAGAGAACAAAACCTTGCTGGAACTTTTGGCGCTGCATGGCGAACCCCTGCTTGCCACCACATTGATCCCCCCCGGCGAAACCCAGCCCTTGAATGACGCACAAGAGATTCGCGAGCGTTTTGAGCACGAACTCGCTGCCGTGATCGACGCTGGCGCTTGTCCGCTAGAAGCCACCACGGTGGTTGATCTCACCAGCATGGATGGTGGCGGTGACCCCCTCATCTTGAGGCAAGGACGCGGAGCTTTACGGGCATTGGGCCTTTCTTAGTGAACCGCTGTTGAACAAACCTGCTGCAAGCCAGTGCGACAATTCTGCCAATTCATTCCACAGAGATAAATTCATGAAAGACCGCGTTCTCTCGGGCATGCGCCCCACGGGTGCATTGCATTTAGGCCACTACCACGGCGCCTTGAAAAACTGGGTGCGTTTGCAGTCTGAAATGGAGTGCTACTACTTCGTCGCCGATTGGCACGCTCTGACCACGCACTACGAAAGCCGCGAAGTCATTGAACAAAATGTGTATGAGATGGTGATCGATTGGCTGGCCGTAGGCCTCGACCCTAACCAGTGCACCATGTTTTTGCAAAGCCGCATACCTGAACATGCCGAGCTTTTCACCCTTCTCGCTATGGGTACGCCATTGGGTTGGTTAGAACGGGTACCCACCTACAAAGACCAGCAAGAAAAACTCAAAGACAAAGACCTGGCCACTTACGGTTTTTTGGGCTATCCCCTGCTACAGGCGGCTGACATCCTGATTTACAAAGCCAAATATGTGCCAGTGGGCGAAGACCAAGCCAGCCATGTTGAATTAACCCGCGAAGCTGCAAGACGCTTCAACCATCTCTATGGGCGCGAAGCCAACGCCCTCGAGAAAGCCCAAGCCAGTTTGGCCAAGTTGCCGAAAGACAGCGTTAAGCGGTTTGAGAAATCGCGCAAAACCTACCAAGAGACTGGAGACGCCAAGGCATTAGAAGGCGCTATGGGCTATTTATCTAGCGCACCTGAGCTCGACGCCTTAGACCGTGAGCGTTTAGAGGGCTACTTCAAAGGAACGGGCAAAGTCATCTTGCCCGAGCCGCAAGTTTTATTGACCGAAGCCAGCAAACTGCCAGGCTTAGACGGCGCCAAGATGAGCAAAAGTTATAACAACGCCATTGCCATCCGTGAAGACCGCGCCACGCTGGAGCACAAAGTCAAGCGCATGCCCACCGACCCCGCACGCGTCAAACGCACCGATGCTGGTAATCCTGAGAACTGCCCTGTTTGGCAATTCCACAAGGTCTACAGCACGGATGACACCAAAAAGTGGGTGACCCAAGGCTGTAAAACTGCTGGCATTGGCTGCCTGGACTGCAAACAGCCCATCATTGATGCGATCTTGCTCGAGCAACAACCCATGTTTGAGCGTGCTGAGAAATACCTAAGCCAACCCCAGCTCGTTCGTGATATTGTCGACGCAGGTACTGAAAAAGCACGCATAACCGCCCGAGCCACCATGTGCGATGTTCGGGCAGCAATGGGGCTAAACTACTAACTTACACGAGCAGGAGTAATAAAAATGAGTATGTACATCATCGATGACCATCCCTTAGTCCGTTCCGCCATTGCCATGCTGTTGCGTCGCATGCGCTCTTCCACCAAGGTCATCGAATTAGACAAATTTAGTGAATTACAGGCCGCCATTATCAAAAACGGAGAGCCGACACTGTTTGTGCTTGACTTGCTCTTGCCTGGCGTCAAGGGCACCAGCGCAGTCACCGAAGTCAAAAAAATGTACCCGGATGTGCCTTTGGCTGTTTTATCTTCTATGCCCGCAGGTGAAGCAGAAGAAACTTGTATCGAAGCTGGGGCAGACATTTATATTGAAAAATCAGTACCAAGCAACGAAATTGGCGAGGCTCTGAAAGGCTTATTTGCCGCCGAAGTTGGTGAGGAAGAAACCATTCCCTTGGGTGACACCAAGCTCTCCAAGCGTCAAAAGCAACTCATCATCATGCTAGACCGTGGCTTGGGTAACCGAGAAATCGCGGAAGAGTTAGACATCAGTGAACACACCGTCAAAGTGCACCTTTGGCGCCTGTTTAGACGTCTTGGTGTCAAAAGTCGCACCCAAACCCTACACTTTGCACGCACCCACGGTTTGCTTTAATTAACAGCCAGCTCCCAAGGCCCCAAATTTTTGGGGCTTTTTTATTGCAAAGGCTCTCGCACCATGAGATTGAGACCGCTACTGCCTAGTTTCACTGGGGTAAGACTGACGCCCAAATCGCCGGGCTGAACTGCGGCCTGTCCGCCTTTTGAGATACGGACCTTTACAGTGACTTCGCTCATACTAGATAGCTTGGCACCAGAACTCATAGCTGTGCTGTCATCTAATACAAAGTCATAGGGTAATTTATCAGCCGTAGTTTTAATAATCGCTAACGGCATTCGCGAGCCAGAAACAGGGGTTGCAAAAATAAAAACTGTGTCCGTGGGCGCTACTTTGTCAGCAAGTTCCTTTATCAGACTCACTCTGCCAGTTATTCGATTCGCCATGGCGTTACTACGCGATGGCGAAGCTGGTAGGCCCATTTTTTCTCGAGTTTGCGCTATTGCTTGGTCTAGCTCCGGGGCTTCCAGAGAATTGGGTTCGATCACTTCCCTGGCTCGCTCCCAAAACCGCAAGGCTGATCGGTAATTCATTTCTGCATACGACGCACTGCCAGCCAGTAGCAATGCATTCAAGTGTTGCGGGTCTGCTGTTAAAACACGCTGAATAATGGCCCAAGGCTGTCCTGAAAAGTTACCTTGGTTTTTTTGCGCCAAGACTTCAGCATGTTCAATTGCCAAGTTGTCGTCTTTGCTAAGCGCCAGCGCTTTTTTGAAGGCCTCGTCAGATTCATCAAAATATTCACGCGCGCGTTGTATGCGCGCAAGCATGACCCAGCCATCTACTTGATTAGGTTGGTCCTGCAAGCGACGCGTGAGCGCTGTCGCCATTTCAGCCATTTTTTCAGGCGTAATATCCGAGCCTTCTTGCGCCTGAAACTGTAAATTTTCAGGGTCTAGTGCAAGAGGTTGGCCCAGACTGGCGTACATCAGCATGGCTGCTATGGGCACTAGGAATACAAAACTCATAACACCTACCCAAGGTGCGCGCCAAGCTTGCGCCTGGGGTTTTGTAACGAGCGAGGCCTGGTCTTTCTGAGCAAGAGGATCCTGCATCTCCCCTAAGTCTTCTAGCATGCGCCTTGCCAGTTCATCTTTTGCAATCTGCAATTCTTGGCTCGTTGCGTTTCCTAGCAAATATTCTTTTTCTAAGTCACGAATCTGATCTCGGTACACGGCAGCATTTGCTTGGACAGGGTCATCTGCTCGAATTTGCGCTTGGTGCGCCTCTTGAGCACCAAGCTTGGAACCACGCCAAATGCTCGTACCTAAAACGACCAACACAATAGCTACCAGTGCTAAAGCGCATAAGAGAAAGCTCAGAGCTGGATTCACATCAATCTTTCAGTAGTTGTTCAACCCGAGCGCGTTCGGCTTCGCTTAAAACCATGGGTTTGACAGATGATCGACGCTGGCGCAGATAAACCAATAAAAAGACGCCGGCTACCAACAACACCACAAATGGACCGAACCAAAGCACCCAGGTTAAGGGCTTGACTTCAGGTCTATAGAGCACAAAGTCACCGTAACGGGAAACCAAAAAATCTTTGATTTCTTGGTCTGATTTATTGGCCCGAATCAAATCACGTACTTCACGACGCAAGTCCTCCGCTAATTCCGCACGGGAAGAAGACAGTGATTCGTTTTGACATACCAAGCAGCGAAGCTCATGCGATAACTTCACCAAACGTGCCTCTAGAACTGGATCTTGGGCTAATGGTGCAGCTTCGCGTGCGCTGCACATGCCTATCCACAAAGAAATCAAAATAGCCCCAAGGAACCTCATGAGTTACCCAGCCCTTGAATCAAAGGCAAAATCTTATCTGCCAAAAGTTGTGGAGTAACTGCCCCCACGTGTTTGAAACGTATCACGCCTTGCTGATCAATGACATAGGTTTCAGGGACACCGTAGACCCCGTATTGAATGCCCACCCGGCCATCTAAATCCATCACGGAAGTGGCATAAGGATTGCCGTAGCGTTGCAACCAGATAGCACTGCGCTCCCGCGCGAGTTGCAATTTGGTAGCGTCGCTTTGCTTGTATGCAGGGTCCTGAGGTTGAATTTCTTTGTAGCTCAGCCCAATGATAGGAATATTATTTTTTTCGGAAAACGCCACCAAAACAGGATGTTCCTGACGGCATGCGACACACCAAGTCGCCCACACATTCAAAAGCCATACTTTCCCAAGCATTTGTTGTGGAGAAAACGTTTTGTCACTCTCTAAGGTGACAGAAGTAAAAGCAGGTGCAGGTTTGCCAATCAAGGGAGAAGGAATTTCTCGCGGGTCACGGTTCAAACCAATAGCGAGAAAGATCACCAATGCAAAGAAAAAAATCAAAGGAATAAAAACCTTTTTCATGCGCGGTACCTTCGATCTAACGCAGCAAACACCCCTCCTAGCACCATCAACAACACTCCTGCCCACAGCCAAGGCACGAAAGGTTTGTAATAAACCCGCATACTCCATTCAGTGCGGGCATCATCTAAGGGTTCGCCAAGAGATACATAGAGATCGCGCATAAACCCAGAGTCAATTCCCGCTTCAGTCATCGGCATAGCAGAAGAGAAATAGCGTCGCTTCTCAGGAAAAAGGGTTTCAATCACCTCACCACCACGGCTGACCTCGACATCAGCCCGGATAGCTTTGTAGTTAGGACCTTGTACTTCGTCCAAGGATTTCAACTTAAAGCTGTAGGGTGCAATCGTGACCACGTCATCTACATGCATGCGCACATCACGCTCAACCTCGTAAGAGCTCACCCCAGTCACGCCAATTACCAAAACAGCAATTCCAAAATGTGCGATGTGTTGACCCCAAAAAGATAAGCCAATTCGGCCTGGCTTTCGCAAACGCACAACAACTTGTTGCAAAGTACCCAAACCAACCCACGCTCCTAAAAATATGCCCAACATCGCACTCAAAGACCAACCACCCAAAACAATGGGTAGTGCTATCCCTAAAGCAACTGCGACCAGGCCTGTGAACCGCAAGGTGTGCGCGATTTCAGCAACTTTTGCTTCTCTCCAGCGCGCGACCGAACCGGGCAACATCAAAAAGACAGTGGGTACCAACAAAGGGATAAAAACCGCATTGAAATACTGAGGCCCTACAGACAATTTGCCCATATTCAGAGCGTCAATGATCAAAGGGTAAATGGTTCCGAGCAACACGGCCCCTGTAGCCACTACCAAAAAAACGCTGTTGGCTAATAAAAAAGATTCACGCGAAACCAATTCCATTCGTCCACCCAAAGTGACGCGAGGAGCGCGCCAAGCAAATAGGGTGAGAGACGCACCCACCACGATCGCTAAAAAAATCAATATAAAAACGCCACGTTTTGGGTCAGAAGCAAAAGCGTGAACAGAAGTCAGCACACCAGAGCGTACTAAAAATGTTCCTAGCAACGATAAGGAAAATGCAGCAATGGCTAAAAGCACCGTCCATGCTTTGAAACTACCGCGTTTTTCGGTCACCATTAAGGAATGAATCAATGCTGTAGCTACCAACCAAGGCATCAGGGAAGCGTTTTCAACGGGGTCCCAAAACCACCACCCCCCCCAACCTAATTCGTAATAAGCCCACCATGAACCTAAACCGATTCCAAAGGTTAGAAAAGTCCACGCAATCACTGTCCAAGGACGGGACCAGCGAGCCCAAGCCGCGTCTAAGCGCCCACTCAACAAAGCAGAGACTGCAAAAGCAAACGCTACGGACATACCAACATAGCCCATGTAGAGCATAGGAGGATGAATCACAAGACCAGGATCTTGCAAGAGGGGATTTAAATCTCGTCCATCTAAAGCGGCTGGTAACAAGCGCTCAAATGGATTGGATGTGGTAAGGATAAAAACAAGAAAACCAACTGAGATCAAACCTAAAACACCTAAAACCCGTGCAACCATATCCAGAGGCAAGCTTTTGGAAAAAACAGCCACAGCCATTGACCACACTGCTAACAACAACACCCATAACAAGAGGGATCCTTCATGACCGCCCCACACCGCAGCGAATTGATAAGGCTTGGGTAATAAGGAGTTGGAATGTTGGGCCACATAGGTGAGTGAAAAATCATTGCTCAAGAAAGCCGCTGCTAGCGTAGCAAAAGCAAAAGCCAGCAAAGCGCATTGCAATAAAGCCATTGGTCTTGCCAAAGATTGCAAAGTAATTTGCAGAACTCTTGACGATAAAAAGGTTCCCGTCAAAGGCAGTACGCCTTGGATCAAAGCAACGATAGTTGCCAAGATAAGCGCGAAATGACCAAGTTCAGGAATCATGGGTTACCTAGTAGGGTTGGATTAAGGTTTTAAAGTTTGCGATGCTTTGATAGTCGCTGCTTGGTCTAGGGCATGCTTGGCTTCTGGTGGCATGTAGTTTTCATCATGCTTCGCTAGTACTTCGCTTGCAACAAAAATACCGTCCGCTCCCAGCTTACCCTGCGCAACCACACCGCGCCCTTCTTTGAACAAATCAGGCAATAGCCCGACATAGGTAACGGGTACTTCTTGTAAAGTGTCTGTGATCACAAAACGTACGGAATTACCTTCACGTACCAAACTGTTTTCTTTCACCATACCGCCTGCGCGAAACGTCCGCCCCTTAGGTGCCTCGCCATTACTGACTTGAGTCGGAGTGAAAAAGAACACCAAATTACTTTGAAAAGCATTCAAAACAAATGCAGCTGCTCCACACAATACCAACACGCCAAGACTAATCCAAAGGAATCGCTGTGTTCTTGCTTTCATGCATTGCCCTCGTGTTCTGCGCGCAATTGGTTGAGGAGTTGTCTATGCGCCAAGCCAGATTGACCAATTTCTAGCACCATACACAAAGCTGTCATTGCCATACTTGCCCAAACATAGAGGCCATAGCCTCCCATATACCAAAACTGACTCCAACTCTCCCACATCATGCGCCCTCCTGAACTATCGCTCTAACCCATGCAGTGTGGGACTCACGTAACAAAATAGCAGTACGCACACGGTATAAAACCACGGCAATGGTGTAGAGCCAAAAGGACACTGCCATTAACAACATGCCCCACAACATCACCTCAGCCATGCTAGAGGACTTGGTCAGCGACACTGAAGCACCTTGGTGCAAGGTATTCCACCACTTCACGGAGAAATAAATAATGGGCACATTGATAGCACCAACAATCGCAATCAAAGCACCTGCCCTATCGCCTCTTCTGTGGTCGTCAATCGCAGACGTTAAAGCGATGTAACCGAGGTAGAGAAAGAACAAAATCAATTCGGATGTGAGTCGGGCATCCCATACCCACCAAGTACCCCACATAGGTTTGCCCCAAAAAGCACCCGTCCACAAAGACAAAAAGGCAAACATAGCACCAGTTGGTGCTAAAGCGCGCGTCATCATTCCCGACAATCGGGTGTTGAAGGTCAAGCCTAAAACACTCCAAAAAGCCATAGCCATATAAATAATCATGGACATCCAAGAGGCAGGAACATGTACAAAAATAATGCGGTAACCCTCACCTTGTTGAGCGTCTGCAGGGGCAACCATAAATCCAAGCCACAGACCCCACAGCCCCAAGACTACCGATAGTGCAGCAAACCACGGCCACAAGCGTGTAGCCAAACCATAGAAAGCTTGGGGTCCAGCGTAGTAAAACCAAAAATTGGCGCGAAATATAGACATAAAAAAAGTTATTCCAGCGCAATGCGCAACGCAACCGCAGACGCCAAAGGTCCAAAAAAAAGTGCTGGTAAGAGCATCGCTGTCAAGATAGATAAATGGGCTTGCGCACCTAATCCATTGAGTTGGGCTTGCACCGCGCCTGCACCAAAAACCAACACTGGAACAAACAAGGGCAGAACCAGCAAAGACAACAAAACACCACCACCTCTCACTCCTAAAGTCAAGGCAGCGCCAACGCCACCCACCAAAGACAAAACCGGTGTACCAAGTAAAAGACTTAGGGTGAGAGTAAACAGGGCGTCACCAGAGAGGTCGAATTGCAGACCCAAAATTGGCGCCAATAATACCAACGGCAGCCCCGATATCAGCCAATGTGCCAACATTTTTGCCCCAATCAATAGGGGCATTAAAACCGGCGATAAAGCCATTTGTTCGAGGGTGCCGTCACGGTAATCGGCCTCAAATAAACGCTGTAACGCCAGCATGGCCGAGAGCAAAGCACCTACCCATAAAACACCTGGGGCTATGCTGCGCAACACATTTAACTCTGGCCCGATTCCAAGAGGAAACAATGCTGCCACTACGACAAAGAAAAAAACCGCGCTCAAACCTTCACTTTTTCTACGCCATGAAAGCAATAAGTCGCGCCGAACTACTGACCAAAATGCCTGCCACGTCATAGAGCAGCCGCCATACGTAGGTTTTGAACGTCGATCGCATGTTCGTGCGGAAGGAATAACTTCACAGACTGATGGCTTGTAAAAATAAGCATGCCATCTTGTTGCACATGCTGTAGAAGTAGCAAGCGTAAATTTTCTAACGATGGTGTATCGAGGGCAACAAAAGGCTCATCCAAAACCCATAACTTTGCATGCGTTATGAACAAGCGGGCTAAAGCCATGCGGCGTTTTTGCCCCTGCGATAAAACCTTGAGAGGTAGGCTTGCTTGTTTGTGCAATCCGATTTTTTGCAATGCCGCTATCGCTAAGTGGTAGCTTAATTTATTTCCAGCTACTTGGGCATCCAATAGTAAATTCTCAATCGCTGTTAAATCATCCTTCAGCGACAAGTTATGTCCTACATAACAAAGCGATGCGCGAAAGTCTGTAATAACTTCTGGGTGATGTTTATTTAAGGGATTTCCATTCCATAGCAGCTCTCCAGAATCAGCAGGCGAGAGGCCGCAAATAATTCGAAGAAGCGATGTTTTGCCAACTCCGTTATCACCCTCTAAATGTAGAGCTTGCCCGAGTCGTAAAGAAAAACTGACTGGTTCAAATAAACGTTTGTAACCTCGCTGGCATGAGACGTTGGTAATAGTCAACATAGCTGTCTAAAAATAACTGCCCGCAAAGGTGATGACTTTTCCACCAGTACTTATTTTGAAGCGTGCAACGCCAGCGCTGCGCATGGTGTTGACTCCGCCAAGATCCAATACCCGTACTCCGCGCGTCTGCAGTTCTTGGATGCCATGCCACAGTATGAGATGGTGGGCATGGAGGTCACGCCCTGCATCGCTATTCCAGCCAACTTGGTAGGTAGCTGCCTCGCCATGAATTAAAAACATCATGCCCGCCACCCTGTCACGACCAATATCTGCGCGGATTGTTAATATATTTTTGTTAGGTTGGCGACGCGATTGCACATACAAATCAAAGAATTGCAAAGGCAAACCCATAAAACCGCGCTTTTCACGTTGCTGCATCTCGGCATCTAATAGCCAGCGGTATTGACCTGCATTGGTACCCACGCGGTGGATTTTTAATTCAGAACTTTCTGCACTTGCTAACGGAGCCCGCCACCGCCGGTCTAAACCTGCACGCAGGTCTTCCAAGGGCTTTGTGATGTCTAGTAAGACGGTGCTCTGCCCCGTCATGACGCGACGCCAAGAAGAAAGACCCAGTTCACTACCAACAACATCGGGAGGGGTAAAAATTACCAAGCGAAATTTATTCAAAGGAATGGTTTTTTTGAGCAGCTGGTAGACCTGTTTTTTTTCATTTGCGCGCACTGTTGTCAGCCAACACGGACCCATGGAACACAAAGCCATGCTTGCCAGCTTACCCACAAAATACCGGACTATGAATTGCGCCAGTGCAAGTGGCTCATCTTCACGCGTTACCCATGCCCGCAATACTTGCACGCCTAATGTTTTCATGCAGGCACCATAGGCCCAATCTTGTTGTAGAGCACCACCTACACGCGCATGGTGGGTGTCCCATGTTTGCGCCTCTACCGCGTCCCAAGTCACTTTCATAGGCTTAAAATCTGCAGATGCTTACAGCCTATCGCCAACGCAAAAAAAATCAGACTGTGATGGGCCATCGCTTGAAAGAGCCCCACTTGACATGGTGGGTCGTGTGGTGGGGATGTATTTATTTGGCTCTTCCCTTGGTAGTAATTGGAAGCATGGTAGATCTTTTGATCCAGTACTTCACGGGGGCTTGTACAGGTTTTTGGTGTTGGTTCTCTTGACTTACGAAACACGAAAAGCACCCATTGTGGTTAGGGTTTGACACAGGGGCCAGACAAAAGAACGCGAACTGTTTTGCCGCGGTACTCCATGTCATTGAATGCCGTCATCATCACAGTTTCGCGCTCAATTCGAATTTCCGACTCCAATCCGGTTGATTTGTTTTTACGTGCAACACCCATGGATTTTTCAGTAGTGAGGTTTTTCCCAATAAATTCCTCGGTGACCAAACTACTGGCTTGAACGGTATACAGGTTAGAACCCAGCACCTTCATAAAAAGGTTCTTTCCAAGGGTCTGAATTTCTACTACCACTTTTTCAGGTTTGAGCTTTCTATCGTCCAAAGCGGGTATGACGCCCTCTAACTCGCAAGACATTTTGAAAGTTTGCGACCACGCTAATGGGGGCAAAAAAATACCAATTAAAAAAGCAGCAGAAATTTTTGCGCCAACGTTCATAAAAAGCTCCTGTCCCATTATCGCGACTAATCAACCAGGTAGGGCAACTAAAGCAACGCTTTTAGATCCAGCGGCTTTGAAATACTCCCGCCAAAAAAGAAAGAGCCCTTCACCTTGTAATTGGGGACTGTTTTGCAGATAGTGGATTTGAATATCAACCTCTTGAAAATGGATCTTGGTTTTCTGTGCATAGGGGGTGTTTGTAAATTGCGCAAAATTGGGCAACCCCTTGTACATATTGAGTTGCTTGCTGTTTTGAAGTAAGTCAGACAAGATGATGAGTGTCTTTGGGCCATCGACATGGTGCTTTTGAATTGCGTTCAAACTCACCATTTGCAACATTTCTAATATGGGGGATTCTTGGGCTGGAGCAATGCTCAAGAGCTGCGTACTTTGCTCAAAAATTGGGTTTAAAAATCGGTCTTTGTACATTCGGTTGAGTTGCTTGATGTTCTCA
Source organism: Burkholderiales bacterium (assembly GCA_018969975.1). Taxonomy (GTDB): domain Bacteria; phylum Pseudomonadota; class Gammaproteobacteria; order Burkholderiales; family Burkholderiaceae_C; genus Limnohabitans. Next base: position 11,926 of record JAGWXI010000015.1, on the reverse strand, counting down.
GTCAGCTCGTTGTGTCCCTTGCCATCACCTGGATTACACAACTCAACCAAAGGTTTGTTTTGCGCTACAAAGTTATCGCCAAGAACAAAGATCGACAACAAAAACCCTGGCGGCGTTTTATTAGAAACCAAATCAGTTACAAGAAGATCAAAGGCCGCCTTTTGCGCAAGATTCAATGGATCGGTTTTATCAACCAGCAAAATGTTGTGCCCCAGGGGTCCATGAAGTGGACACAGCGTTTTGGGGTCAATTGCATTTCTTTTTTGATTCCACCACCAAGCTGCAGTTCCCATTACAAAAATAACCAGCAACAAAGCCATGCTTCCAAAAAAAATATTACTGCGCTGACGACTACGTGCGACTTTACTTTTACGAGCCATTAGACCGCGTCTCTTCTTGAAAGTGTGGGCGGATGCTGAATGAAGTTGAGCTGCTCAACATGGCGATCGAAAAGTTTGTAAATTTTTTCTCTACGACTAGGCAAGCTGTCTTCGAGTAATTTAATGCGCTCCTGCAAATGCGTATGGGCTTGCTCGTATGCAGACAAGTCTGGTTTTTCAATGGCGACCTTTCTGAGCACAGGAAGAGTATCAAAGTACGCAGGTCGAAGCGCATCTTTTCTATGCCTATTGTTTTCGGCTCTAAAAATTCGCAAACAGGCATAGAGGGCAACCTCAGATTCGTTGAGTTTTTGCATCCAAGACTGAAAAATAGCTTTCTTGTCTTCAATTTGTTGCCTAAACCGCGCGGCAAATTGCTTAGCCCTTTGAATCTCATCGTCCAAAGCATCGATATTTTCTTGTTTTACTTCCTCTAAAGAAACGCGGACGTCTTCAAACTCCTCTTCAAACTCTTCGCAAGCTTGCTTTTCTCTGCGGGTAATGGCGCCATAGCCTGGATATAAATCGTCGATGAATAAACCATCCATCAATGCAGCAAGTCCAAAACCAATAGTGACCAAGAACAAAATCCAAGCGACCAAATCATTCAACCCCAAAGGACTATGGACTAAAGCCAGCCAAGCATCTTGCGTAGGATTTGCGCTCTCCATGAGTATGGCTGTTCGCAAATGCCCAATAGCCAAGGCCATGCTTGCAATAAATCCAAGAGTTAAGCCCAGTGCTACTAGACCCAAAGACTTCAATGCCGGCTTGGTATGGAATATCCAGCGCACAGCTGTTTTTCCCAAAATAAAAGCGGTCAACACATTGATACTTGCTAGCGAAACAGCATAAAAGAATCCACCTAATAATCCTGTGCTCAGTCCTTCGGCAAAAAAGGCAGAATTAAATACACCTTCAAAAGTGACCAATAGAACAAGCAAGGCATAACGAAAGAAAAGGCCTGTCCCATCCGGGTAGATTGCATCTCTTTCTAGTTGATGGAGTGCTCGAAATTTCTCAAGCTCCTTGAATCGACGATTTGCAATCGTGCCTAACTTTTGTAACCAGGCATTTTGTTCATTGAAAATAATCAGGGCTTTACGCTCAAAGTCAGCCGACAAAATATCAGGCTTTAGGTCGTATTCATGTACTTGGGACTCATGGATCAAACGATCCATTCGATCCAAATCCGCAAGTGTTTGTATTTGAATGTGTTCTCTTACGCCCTCTATATAGCGAACAACTTCTTGCTCTGTAGCTGTTATGGCTTTGCTGTGAAAAGAGGGCAGGCCAAGCTCACCTAGTTTTCTAGCTTCCTCAAGCAGGTTGAACTGCTTTGTAATAACCGTAACTTCAAGCGTTGGCTCAGGCTTTTTGCTGGAAAACCATCCTTTAAAAGACTTGAGATTTTTCATCAAATTAGCAAAGAATGACATGCGCCGTATCGAAAGCAGTAATACTCTTAGTCTATACAAACTCCCAAGCGGTTAACCTGTGCAATGTGACCCGCATCAAAAAAGAGTTGGAATGCCATTAAATTAAGGCTTTTTTTGTCGATACTTGAACTATGCAGGACCATTACAAAACTTTAGGACTACTTTCAAGTGCAGATGATGTAGTGATCAAAGCCGCATTCAAAGCCCTGGCCCAAAAATACCACCCCGATAAATACAAGGGAGACATCAGTCACGCACAAAAGGTGATGGCGGAATTGAATGTGGCTTTTGCGTCTTTAAAAACCAAAGCGCGCAGACAAGCTTACGATGAAAAATTCAGCGCCCACACTAGCAAACACTCAAGGCAAAGTAGCGCACCAACCAAAGATGAACTGCATAAAGATCTGGTGCAAAAGATTAAAAGAAATGGCATCGATGAAGTTGGCATGATTACACTTTTTGAAGAGCTATTTGATTGCAAAGTCAAAGTACACACAGGATGGATAAACACGTACAGCACGGTTATTGAAAAAAATAAAGTCACTTTTGATTTTGTCGGCTTAAAAACAAAAATTGTTGCCCATTTAGAGAGCTAAGTTATGTCCCAAGCCTATCCGTTTGAACACATCCGCGCTCAGCCGCATGAAATTGCAGGATTCAAGAAGTCTCTACCAAATATCCACAACGCGATGCCAGAATTTTTTCGCACTACAGAGATCGCTTACAGGAGTATTCAACAAATAAATATCTTTGGAAATCCGCTTGGAATTCGACAAGACTTGGGGTTTGAAAATGCTCTGAAAGTTTTATTGATTGCTTGCTTTAGCGATGGGCTATTGGTCGATGGCGACACTGCAACTAAAGCCATAGACATTGTGCGATCCCTCACTCTGAAATGGTATGCCCTGGGCCATAAATTAGACAGTTGTTTATATTTTGGCTACTTTGCTTATTCATGCCACTCGCATGCAGTCAACATTTTCAATGAACACTTAAGACAGAGTGAATTTTTAGGCGGTAGTGCTGCGAAAAGTCGTATAGATGCGCCTGATATTGCCAACCTTTTAGCCCCTTCGTGCTCCAAGGCTTGGTACAAAACCGCAACAGGATTGGGCGATAAATTAAACCCCTTATGGATAACAGATGCCGACATTACTAAAACCAGTTTGCCCCGCCCAGGCTATCAGGTGCACTTCAGAAGCACCAAACTGTTTGATTTGCGTGTTCCAGCATTTATTGAAATGGGTCAAGTCGAAGCACCCTTGATTCGCGATGCAAAAGTTATCGTATCCTGTCCTAAGTGTGGGCAAAAATGTCGCGGAAATTTATTCAAGCAAATTGAAGTGACTTGTCCTAACTGCAAAACAAAATGGACTCAGTTCACTTCTTAAAAAATTGTGGCCTCAGCACCATCCCCATTTTTTCTCAACGCATATGGTAAAAATTGTTTTATTTGAAACTACAAAAAACACTCCAAGCGCCGTCCTAGATGCCAAGCTCGGCCAAAGCTTGATGAAGGCAGCTGTTGCTGCCAACATCGAAGGTGTAGCGGCAGACTGCGGCGGCACATTGACTTGCGCCACTTGTCATGTCATGGTGCGCGAACCTTGGTTTAGCCAATTACCCGCTATGACAGACGACGAAGACGGCATGCTCGACTTTGCAGCATGCACCCGTCAACCCAATAGTCGTCTGTCTTGTCAAATTCACGTGACAGAGGCCATGCAAGGCATGGAGGTAGATTTACCTGCTAGCCAATACTAGTGGTATCTTCTCGCCGATCTCCTTAGCAACTCGGTAAATTTATGACCCACGTATTGCATCGGTCTCTTCAAAAAAAACCACCTACAGCCGTCAGTGGATCAGGAATCTACTTGATAGATTCCGAAGGAAAACGTTATTTGGACGCATCAGGTGGTGCTGCCGTGTCTTGTCTTGGCCATGCGTATCCAGACGTTCTAGCTGCAATGCATGCGCAAATTGACAAACTCGCTTATGCGCACACTAGCTTTTTTACAACCGATGTAGCGGAGGAACTCGCCGAGCGCCTGGTTACAGACGCTCCACCAGGCCTCGACCATGTTTATTTTGTGAGCGGTGGATCTGAGGCCATGGAAGCTGCAATGAAAATGGCGCGGCAGTATTTTGTAGAAATAGGTCAGCCACAACGTAAGCACTTTATAGCGCGCAGGCAAAGTTACCACGGCAACACCTTAGGAGCACTTGCGGTTGGTGGTAATGCATGGCGCAAGGCGCCCTTTTCTCCCATATTGATAGATGCCACGCATGTGTCCCCTTGCTACGCATACCGAGAAAAACAGCCAGACGAAACGGATTTCGCATACGGCCAGCGGCTCGCTAAAGAATTAGAGGATGCCATTATTTCTCTTGGTGAAAATGCGGTAATTGCATTTGTAGCCGAGACGATTGGGGGCGCTACCGCTGGTGTACTCACACCTGTTCCAGGATATTTCAAAGCAGTGCGTGAAGTTTGTGACCGATACGGTGTACTACTTATTTTGGATGAAGTCATGTGCGGCATGGGGCGAACCGGCACATTGCACGCGTGTACCTATGAAAACACAGTGCCTGATTTGCTAGCCATCGCTAAGGGTCTTGGCGGAGGTTATCAGCCTATTGGTGCGGTACTGGCTTCGCAGTCTATCGTGCAAGCCATGCGCGCTGGCAGTGGATTTTTTCAGCATGGTCACACTTATCTAGGACATCCTGTTGCCTGCGCCGCTGCACTTGCAGTACAAAATGTGATCCGTGACAACCATTTATTGGAGCAAGTTCGTACCCGAGGGGACCAGCTGAATTCAGCCCTTTTGCAATCTTTTAAAAATTCACAACAGGCTGGCGATCACTTAGGCGATATAAGGGGAAGAGGTCTCTTTTGGGGGATTGAGCTTGTTCAAGAGCAAAACACTAAAAAACCATTTGACCCCCAATTTCAACTTCACTCCCGTATCAAGCGCGAGGCCATGTTACGAGGACTCATGGTATATCCCATGGGCGGAACGGTCGATGGAAGGTATGGTGACCATGTGCTGCTTGCGCCACCGTTCATAACCAGTGAATCACAAATACATGATATTGCTAGTTTATTGGTGGCATCCATTGACGCAGCCATCCAAAGTTTGTAACTTCTTTTAATCAGGAGCCTTTCCCCATGAAAAAATTCAATTTAAGCGTGCTTGCTAGTATTACTTTGCTGGTCTCATCCTTTAGTGCGCCTTCCTTTGCGCAACAAAAATTTGTCACTGTCGGAACCGGCGGTGTGACTGGCGTTTACTACGCAGCAGGTGGTGCTATTTGCCGCTTGGTCAATAAAGACCGCTCCAAGCACGGCATCCGTTGCTCAGTAGAGTCCACAGGAGGGTCAGCATTCAACATCAACACGATTAAAGCCGGTGAGCTCGATTTTGGATTTGCCCAGTCTGACGTAGGCTACAACGCAAGTAAGGGACTTGGCGCTTTCAAGGATGGTGGCGCACATGCAGATTTACGCTCTGTTTTTTCAGTGCATCCTGAGCCTTTCACAGTTGTTGCCCGTAAAGAGGCCAATATCAAAAGTCTGGCTGATTTCAAAGGCAAACGTTTTAACGTAGGCAATCCAGGTTCAGGTACCCGCGCATCCATGGAAGAGTTGATGGAAGCTATGAGTTGGAAGATGAGCGACTTTTCTCTCGCATCGGAACTTAAAGCTGATGAACATGGGCCTGCACTGTGTGATGGAAAGATAGATGGATTTTTTTATGGTGTCGGACATCCTTCAGCCAATATCCAAGACCCCACTACATCTTGCGGAGCCAAACTAGTGTCACTCACTGGCCCGGTAGTGGACAAGCTTGTAGCCGACAAACCCTATTACGCTAAGGCAACCATTGCTGGCGGTCTCTATCCCAACAACCCGCAAGTAACCAACACTTATGGTGTGTTAGCTACGGTCGTGGTGTCAAGCAAAACTCCAGCTGAAACGGTTTACCAAGTTACAAAAGCCGTCTTCGATAATTTGGATGAGTTTAAAAAACTGCATCCTGCACTAGCTAACCTCTCATCCACCAATATGATGAAAGACGGTCTCTCTGCCCCCTTGCATGAGGGAGCCATACGCTACTACAAAGAAAAAGGTTGGTTGAAGTAACACTGTATTTCTCAGAAAAATATGCGCCCATCTCAGTCAGAAGTTCTTGACCAACTTGTTAAAGAGTCTGATGTAGGTGGGCGCGAACCCATAGGGTTTGCAGGTTTTTTATTAGCTGCAACGGCTGGGCTGTGGTCTATTTTCCAAGTTTGGTATGCGTCACCACTACCTTTTACTTTTGGCTTTGGCATCTTCAACGATACGCAAGCTCGCGCTATCCATTTGGCTTTTGCCGTATTTTTAGCTTTTTGTGCTTATCCTGCGTTTAAGCGATCTTCACGCACAGTTGTCCCCTTAGTGGATTGGCTTCTAGCCATAGTCGGCGCATTTTGCGCAGCCTATTTGTTTTTGTTTTACAGAGAGCTTTCAACGCGTCCGGGGCTTCCAACAACAATGGACATAGTGGTGGGCGCTACGGGCGTCCTGATCATGCTGGAGGCTACACGCAGAGCAATGGGCTTTGGTATGTTGGTGACTACTGGCCTTTTCATGGCCTTTGTATTTTTAGGTCCCTATATGCCTGATGTCATTCAGCATCGCGGCGCTTCCGTCACACGATTTATTTCACATATGTGGCTGACCACGGAAGGGGTGTATGGCGTAGCTCTTGGTGTTAGTGTTCAATTTATTTTTCTTTTTGTTCTATTTGGGACTTTGCTGGACAAAGCTGGAGCAGGCAACTACATGCTCCAAGTCTCGCTAGCAACACTCGGACACTTAAGAGGTGGCCCCGCCAAGGTAGCGGTAGTCTCTTCTGCTTTGAATGGCATCGTTTCTGGATCCTCCGTATCGAATGTTGTCTCTGGTGGAATATTTACTATCCCCCTGATGAAGCGCACTGGCTATTCTGGTGTGAAGGCAGGCGCTATTGAGGCTGCCTCGTCGATCAATGGACAAATCATGCCGCCAGTCATGGGGGCTGCAGCATTTTTGATGGTGGAGTATGTTGGAATTCCATACTCTGAAATCATCAAGCACGCTGCATTACCGGCCCTCATTTCGTATATCGCCCTTTTTTATATCGTGCATTTAGAAGCACTGAAATACGATTTACAGCCTCTCTCGCGTGTTAAGCAACCCACCTTGCGCGAACGCCTATTGGGATGGTCACTAGGACTTTGTGGAACGTTTGGTGCTTGCGCAGCTATTTACTTTGCAATCACTGCTGTGCAATTGATTGCTGGAGAGTTCACTGGGTGGGCTCTGGCTACTCTGGCCACAGTTTCCTATCTTGGACTGATGGCTTATTCTGCGCGCCATCCTGATCTGCCCCACGAAGATTTGGACGTTAGTAGCAAAGATATTAAATTACCGCTTCCCTGGCCAACAGTTCGCGCTGGCTTGCACTTTTTTATTCCAATCGTGGTGCTGCTTTGGGCGCTCATGGTTGAAGAACTCTCCCCAGGCTTATCGGCATTTTGGGCTACAGTGACCAGTATTGCGATGGTTTTATTCCAACCCCTTTGTTTGTCTATTTTTAGGCCAGATGGCACCATACAAACAATTACACACAGCATTTATTTAGGGCTTCTTCACCTTTGGGAAAGCTTAGTTTTAGCCGCTCGCAACATGGTTGGTATAGGAGTGGCTTGTGCTAGTGCAGGACTTATCGTTGGCGTGATTACGCTTACTGGTATGGGGCTAATGATGACTGATTTCGTTGAATTAGTCTCCGCAGGTAATGTGCTGGTAATGCTACTGCTGACTGCCGTCATCTGTTTATTGATTGGGGCAGGTGTACCAACAACTGCGAATTACATTTTGGTAGCAACCCTGATGGCACCAGTGATAGTCGAGCTAGGCGCCCGAGCAGGATTAGTCATTCCGCTCATCGCAGTGCATATGTTTGTTTTTTACTTTGGCATCATGGCCGATGTGACGCCTCCAGTTGGCTTAGCCTCCTATGCAGCTGCCGCCATCTCTGGTGACGACCCCAACACCACAGGATGGCAAGCCACTTGGTACAGCCTTCGCACAACCATTTTGCCCTTTGTCTTTATATTTAATCCTCAACTTTTATTGATTGGTGTGGGTTCTTGGGTAGAAGTTGTGCTGGTTTGCATCACAGGAACTATTGCTTCTTTGCTATTTGCTGCTGCCACTATGCGATGGTTTCGAACCCGTTGCACCTGGATGGAAGTAATTGCTCTTTTGATTGCGACATTTCTATTTTTCCGTCCCGATTGGGTGATTGATCAATTTGCGCCCAAGTATGTATCTGCTCCATCCTCCGATATTTATAAGGTGGCTGATTCACTCCATGCCGAAGAATGGCTAGTAGTAGGTATTGCCGGCGAAACATTAGATGGGAAGCCACAAACTAAAACAGTTGCAATTCCACTAGGCAAAGGCGAGACTGGAAGAGATCGACTGCGTGACGCTGGCGTCACTTTGTCGCAACTAGGAGCAGATCTTGAAGTCTCTCAAGTCAAGTTTGGTAGCCGCGCTAAAAAGTTGGGGCTTGAGCAAGGTTACAAAATTGAAGAACTAAAATTACCTAACCCCCATCGACCTTCACAGAACTGGGTTTTTATTCCAGCACTTTTATTAAGTTGGCTAGTTTGGTCTACCCAAGGCAGAAGAATCCATAATAGTTTTACTTGAGATCTGACATGCATGTTTGTGTCATTGGTGCAGGTATTGTTGGTTTAAGTACTGCCTATAAGCTCTCGGAGCAGGGTTTTCGCGTAACAGTAATTGATGCTGCAGCAAGCGTTGCCTGCGGTGCGAGTGGCAACAATGGTGCGCAACTTAGTTACAGCTATGTTCAGCCACTAGCGGATGCCTCTATTTGGCTCCAATTGCCCAAACTATTGCTATCGCGCAGTTCTCCACTCACATTCAAACCCCAATGGGATCTGCGGCAATGGCAATGGTGCATTGCATTTCTTAAAGCATGCAATCGATCAAGAGCGCATCAAACCACAGCGCATTTGCTGGAGCTCGCAACGCAAAGTCGTCAAGCATTTGATGCCATGCTTGCCCGAGAAAATCTAAACTGCCATTTTTCTAATTCTGGAAAACTTGTTCTGTATCAGACATCAGAGTCCTTTCTCCATGCAAAAAAACAAATGCTTTTACAACGCTCCATGGGTTGTGTCCAAGAAGCACTGAGTGCGACGCAATGTATTGCAACGGAGCCTGCATTAGATAACTATGCGGGCTCAATCGCCGGTGGTATTTACACGGCATCTGAATGTGCTGTCGATACCTTGGCACTATGCAAGGGACTTGAGAGCATATTGCGTCAAAGAGGTGTTCAATTTTTGTTCAACCACAGTGTCAACCGCTTGGAGTTGTCCAATCAAAAAATTGTTGCTGCGCATACCCCCAGTCATACGATAGAAGCTAATAGCTTTGTACTTGCAGGTGGAGTGGGTAGTGTTCGACTTGCGCAAACATTACAAATAACTTTGCCCATTTATCCACTCAAAGGGTATAGCGTTACTTATGATCTGCCTCCTTTGGGCGCAAACAGTCAACCCATAGCACCTACTGTAAATGTCACCGATTTCGCGCGCAAAATCGTATTTGCGCGATTAGGCGCAAAACTACGCGTCGCTGGAATGGCTGAATTAGTTGGAAATGACACTACGGTCTCGACTGCTGCAATTCATCAACTTACCGAAGCAACTACATCAATTTTTCCCAAATTAGGCTCTGTTCAAGCCCAAGAGCCTTGGTCTGGGTTAAGGCCTGCAACCCCCACTGGAATTCCAATTGTTGGAAGTCTGATGGGCGCTCCATCGAATTTATTTTTTAATACTGGCCATGGCGGGCTAGGCCTCACGCTAGCCTTTGGTTCTGCGACGCAAATAGCGTTAGCTATGCGAAAATCGTGAATTTGGAAGTAGTCCATGAATTCATGGCATGAGGACCTGCTTAATTTACTGGTAGCGCCCAACGCGTCCCCAGAGGACGTATTCTCAAACATAGAATTTGCCGCGCTCAGACTCGGGTTTGAGCACGTAGCCTTCGGTTTTCAGGCTTCCCACCCCATCACCCGCCCAAAGGTGGTATTGCTCAACAATTACCCCTGCTCTTGGCAAGAGCACTACATCCGAGCAGGTTACCTGTTCACGGATCCCACCGTGATACACGGCAAACGAAACCAAAATCCACTGCTATGGAGTGACCAAGCTTTTGCGAGTAACCCAAAACTTTGGAAAGATGTACAAGACCATGGAATACGGGCAGGTTGGGCCCAATCTAGTTTAGAGGTCAATGGATGTGGCAGCTTGCTCACACTTTGCCGCTCTAGTGAACCATTGACCACTGAAGAGTTGCAAGCCAAAGAGTCTCAAATGCGTTGGCTAGTGCAGGTCGCGCATGTCAGTTTGTCACGCGCCATAACCGTAAAAGATATTCGAACTCTCTCTCCTCTGACGACGCGCGAGCGAGAAGTACTCCAATGGACTGCCGATGGCAAATCAGCGCAAGACATTGCTGACATCCTCACTTTGAGTAAAAGTGCAGTGGATTTTCATCTCAAGAACAGCATCAAAAAACTCAATAGCCCCAACAAAACTGCTGCAGTGGTTCGTTCCATACTCATGGGATGGTTACGTTGATTGCTCAACCAATCCAAGCAACTAAAAGGGCATACTGCTTTCCATGAACATGAACAACATGGGGTTGGTACAAGCCACACTAGAAGAACTGCTCAACCTGAGCATGCAACACTTCTTTTCTGCTGTAGATCTGGAACTCTCTGATTTATCGATCAACCAACGTTGTGGCACTGTAACGGTTCTCACGGGCTACACCGAGTGGATGGCAAGGGCCGAACTTCTTATCACTATCGGATGGGACTGGTGCGTGATGGCCCGCGAGCAGGGTATCTTTTGGCAGCGCGATGAGTTGCCGCGAACCAATATCCAGTTACTCAATAAATACGGCCAAGCTATCGTCTGGGAAGACAATCTTCGGATTTTGGCGACCTGGGTTGACTCTCACATCTGGCAAACCGATGTGGTGCGGGCCGTAAGTGCAGATAACAACTAAAACAAGCCGCTATTGTTTTATCGCGCTGTTGTTTTTTCTATCGCTTGGGCCATCGCCACTTTTCCTTTTTGGCGCAATTTTTCAACCACGCCATGCCGATCTCGCACCTCTCGGTTTTGGCTGAGCTTGGACTTTCCTTCGAATCGTTCAATAGTTATCTCTATCCCCACAATAGCTTTGAGCATGCCGTCAATATAGTCAGGGGACGAGTCGCCCATCTTCCAAGGTTTGGGTTCTTGCGCTTCATGTTTACGCGTTAACTTAGCAACCAAACTGCGCATAAATTTCTCTTCATCACGCACTGTTAATCGCCCAAAAACATGCACCACCTCGTAATTCCAGGTGGGAACTTGTCGGTGGGTTTCGTGCTTGCTGGGATACCAATTGGGTGAGATGTAAGCTTCATCCCCACGAAAAATAACCAATACATCTGCGCCCTGCAAACAATGTTGCCAAACAGGATTTGCACGCGCCACATGCCCAGTCAGGATACCCAACTTGCCTGCTGAAGCATCGAATTCAAACGGAATGTGGTTAGCATCCAAGCCGCTTGTTGTAGATGTCACCAAAACGCCTAAAGGGTGATTGCGCATGATGCGATGCAGGGATTGGGTATCGGTCAAGGAGAAATGCGAAGGGGTATACATAGGTAATGGGTAGTTGCCGAGATTTATAGGTGTTCCGTAGCTACAAGCCATTGTGCTGCATACTGAATTTGCAATTTTGCGCAGTCCCCCTCAGCCTTGTAACAGTTCGCCAAGAAAAGCCTGTGTGGCATTGCGTGCGGGGCTGAGGTTATAGAGTGTGTGCGGCGCGCCTGAGAGTAATACGATCACCGCCTTGCGATTGCCTTTGACTAAGGCTGCAGCATGCCCATCTAACAGTTGCTTGGCATCGCCATGCCAAGGGTTGTCGGGCCGAAAGTAGGGGTCGTCCGTGGAGATCACGTTGAGCAC
>JAGWXI010000093.1 GCA_018969975.1 Burkholderiales bacterium | reverse complement strand
CAGACGAATACGTTGCGCTTCGCCTCCGCTTAATGTGGGTGCTCCACGGTCTAGCGTGAGGTAATTCAAGCCGACTTGCTCTAAAAACTCCAAACGGCTTTTGATTTCAGGCAAGAGGTCGCGAGCGATTTCTGCGTCACGGCCTTTCAGACCCACGGTGTCGCACCATGCGCGTATTTGCGTGACGCTTAAGCGTGCGAGTTGTGTAATTCCTATGCCGGCAAACTTCACAGCACGTGCAGTGGCGTTGAGTCGTGTGCCTTCGCATGTCGGACATACCGTATCGTTTAAATCTTCAACATCGGGTTCGGCGAATGTTTGTTCGCGGCCTTTTTCTTTGTCGTCACGCACTGAGTCGTCTAGTACTTTGCGTTGGTCTTTACTGAGTTTGACACCAGTACCTACGCAATCAGGGCACCAACCATGCTTGCTGTTGTACGAGAACAAACGCGGGTCGAGTTCGGTGTACGACGTGGCGCAGACGGGGCATGCGCGTTTGGTCGAGTACACATCTAATCGACCAATGCTTTGTGTGTCGAATCCAGCCACCATCGCTTCACGTAGGCCATCTAATTGGCTCAACACATGCAACACGCCTTTGCCATGCTCAAGCGCTGTAGCGACATAAGCACGCAATTGCGTTTCGTTGGCAGCTGTGACCGTCACACTGGCCACTGGCAGTTCTATGGTGTGCTCTTTGAATCTATCGATACGCGGGAAGTTAGTAGTGGGTAAAAAATGACCGTCTACGCGCAGATGGGTGAAGCCACGTGGGCGTGCCCAGTCCGCTAATTCTGTGTAAACACCTTTGCGGTTCACTACCAATGGGCTGAGTAAACCTATATGCTGGCCTTTGAATTCACGCATGAGTTGCGCAACGATGCGCTCAGGGGTTTGTGGTTCAACAGCGGCGCCATCGTGCACGCAGTGTTGCGTGCCTAGTTTGACAAAAAGCAAGCGCAGGAAATGCCAGACTTCCGTTGTAGTGCCAACGGTGGACTTTCTCCCACCGCGCGACAAGCGCTGCTCAATCGCGACGGTCGGTGGAATGCCGTAGACCGCATCAACTTCTGGCCGTCCTGCAGGTTGCACAATGCTGCGCGCGTAGGCGTTCAAGCTTTCTAAATAACGGCGCTGGCCTTCGTTAAACAAAATATCAAAAGCCAATGTCGATTTGCCTGAACCTGATACGCCAGTGATCACATTGAATTTACCGCGTGGGATATTCACACTCAGGCTTTTGAGGTTGTGCTCTTTGGCGTTGACGATTTGAATGGCGTTGATGCGTTCTGCCATGTAAGTGCCAGTGTTATCTTTGACTTTTTTACCCGCGCTGGCTTTTATGTCATCCACAGCATATTCAACGCCCATGCTTTCTGCGTAATCACGCAGGGCTTTGGCAGTGTGCGACGTGGGATGCAATCTGACTTCTTCAGGAGGGCCTTCTGTCACGAGATGGCCACCGGCATCTCCACCTTCTGGACCCAAATCAATCAACCAATCGCTGGCTCGGATGACATCCAAGTTGTGCTCGATCACGATTAGTGAATTGCCGTCTTCAAGCAAGCGTCGCATTGCACGCATGAGTTTGGCAATGTCATCGAAGTGCAAACCTGTTGTGGGTTCATCAAACAAGAACAACACACCTTTTTTGGCCAAGCTTTGCTTGCTGGATGTTTTGGCTTTTGCAGCATCGGCCAAGAAGCCCGCCAACTTCAATCGCTGTGCTTCGCCCCCGCTTAAGGTAGGGACGGGTTGGCCCAGCTTCACATAGTCCAAGCCCACATCCACGATGGGCTGCAGAGCGCGGACAACGTCTCTGTCGTTGGCAAATATTTCTAGTGCTTCGCCAACGGTTAGCTCCAATACGTCGGCAACGTTAAGGAAAACAGTCGAGGGCTCGGAATAATTGGGGTCAGATCCCAATTGAATCAATTGGGATCTGACCCCAATTATTCCCCCAATTACTCGCTCAATCCTGACTTCCAAAATTTCTGGTCGATAACGCTGCCCATTGCAGTCTTGACAACGCAAATACACGTCGCTAAGGAATTGCATTTCTACGTGCTCGAAGCCGGAGCCGCCGCAGGTGGGGCATCTGCCGTCACCGCCGTTGAAGCTGAATTTGGATGCGGTGTAGCCCCGCTGTTGGGATAGGGGCGCTGTGGCGAATATTTCTCGCACTGCATCCCATGCGCCTACATAGCTTGCGGGGTTGGAGCGTGCGGTTTTGCCTATGGGGGATTGGTCTACAAACACGACATCGCTTAGATGGTCTGCACCTAATAGGCGGTCGTGCACGCCCGGTGTTTCGGTGGCTTTTCCAAATTGACGCAACAAGGCTGGCGTCAAGATGTCTTGAATCAATGTGGACTTGCCGGAACCGCTGACGCCCGTCACGCACACCAAGCGTTGCAAAGGAAACTCGATGGCCAAGTCTTTGAGGTTGTGTTCGCGTGCGCCTTCCAATATCAAGCGCGGCGTGTGGTCTGTTACCAAACGCTTTAATCCAAGTCCTATTGTTTTACGCGCACCTAAATAGGCGCCTGTCAAGGTATCAGCAGATTTCAAAGCTTCTGGTGTTCCATCAAAAACAATCGAACCACCACGTACACCAGGGCCTGGGCCCATATCTAAGATGCGGTCTGCACACAACATGACAGCAGGGTCGTGCTCCACCACCACCAGCGTATTGCCAGCATCACGCAAACGCACCATGGCTTGGTTAATGCGATTCATGTCTCTGGGATGCAAGCCAATGCTGGGCTCATCTAGAACAAAGAGTGTGTTTACTAGGGATGTCCCCAGCGCCGTCGTGAGATTGATGCGTTGCACCTCGCCACCACTCAAGGTACGGCTTTGTCGATCAAGCGTTAGATAACCGATGCCAACATCGTTTAAATATTTCAAACGCGTACGAATTTCTTCCATCAACAAATGCAATGCCTGTGCGTCTTGCCCTTGCACATCCATTTGCATAGCGTTGAAGAATTTGTGCAGTTTGTCAATCGACAAACACATCAAATCATGCAGGCATAAACCAGGTAAAGCCTCTAGTTGCTTTCTTGTCCATTTAACACCTTGCGGCAAAAAGCGCTGCGAAGGCTGCATCACCGCATCGGCATTTTCTTTGGAGCCAATGCGCCATAACAAACTGTCTGTCTTCAAACGTGCGCCGCCACAGACGTGGCATGGGGTGTAACTGCGGTATTTAGACAGCAGCACGCGAATATGCATCTTGTAAGACTTGCTTTCCAAGTACTCAAAGAAGCGCTTGATGCCGTACCACTGGTGGTTCCATTTACCCTTCCACAAAGGCGAACCATCGATGACCCACGCTTGCTGCTCTTTGGACAATTTGTACCAAGGCGTGTCGCGCGGAATACCTTCTGCCTCAGCATGGCGCATCAAATCGTCTTGGCATTCTTTCCATGCAGGTGTTTGAATCGTTTTGATCGCGCCTGCACGTAAAGTAAGTTTGTCATTCGGTATGACCAAGCCATAGTCAACGCCAATCACACGACCAAAGCCACGGCACGTTTCACAAGCACCAACTGCCGAGTTGAAAGAAAACATCGAAGGTATTGGATTGGCGTAAGTAAGATCACTGTCGGGGCAATGCAAGCCAGTGGAGAAACGCCAGATAGTGGAATTGGCAAATAAATTGGGGTCAGATCCCAATTTATCCTCCACATACACATTCAACCGTCCACCACCTCGCTTGATAGCCAACTCAATGGCTTCAAGCACACGGGCTTGCTCAGCGTTGCTGTTTTTGAATCGGTCAGCGACTACGTCTAATAGTTTTCTCGGGCCTGTGGTGGTGGCTATTTCGCGCTCTGCGTGTACGCGGGTAAAGCCACTCGCGCTTAACCATTGTTCGACTTCTTGCGTTGTAGTGTTGGCGGGCAATTCCACGGGAAAAGTGAATATCAGTCTCGCATCCGAAGACAACGCAGCACTTCGACGTTGTAGTTCCGCATAAATGGTTTGCGGCGTATCGTGCCCAACGGCTTGCGCAGTTTGGCGATCGAATAACTGTCCGCTTCTCGCAACCAACAACTTCAAGTGGTCATTGATTTCTGTCATCGTCCCCACGGTAGAACGAGAACTACGCACGGGATTGGTTTGGTCAATTGCAATAGCGGGGGGAACGCCTTCGACTTTGTCGACGGCAGGCCGATCCATGCGGTCTAAGAATTGCCTCGCATAGGCGCTAAAGGTTTCCACATAACGACGCTGTCCCTCTGCATACAGGGTGTCAAAGACCAAACTGGATTTGCCAGAACCACTGGGGCCTGTGACCACCGTCAACTCGCCGGTACGGATATCTAGGTCGAGGTTTTTAAGGTTGTGCTGGCGTGCGCCACGGATGCGAATAGTGCCTGACATGGCGGGGCTCTCTAAAGTGTGCCCAGCATTTTAGGGAGTCCAACTCACATAAGCTTTCTCAAGGGCTTTGCTTATGGATGCACAAAGCAAAACGCCACGAACCTCAGTTCGTGGCGTTTTGCTGGTAGTAACTGCTTATGCTTACTTTGCTACTGACGCATCAGCAGCAGGGGCAGATGCAGCTGATGCTGCTTCTGCGGGTGAGGCATGGATCGCTTCAGAGCCATGCTTTTCACCACCCATGTCCAAACTGCTTCCGCCCTTGAGGATGACAAACATCGCCAAGGCAGCAAAGACAGCAAAGCCTATAAAAAGTTTCAGCATATCAGTCGTTTGCGTAGATATCCACGTCCTTGGTTTCTTTGACAAACAACATACCGACTACGAATGTCATACCAGCAACGATGATGGGATACCACAAGCCGTTATACATATTTCCTGTTTGCGCCACGATCGCAAAGGCGGTAGTTGGCAGCAAGCCACCAAACCAACCGTTACCAATGTGGTAGGGCAAGGACATGGATGTGTAGCGGATACGTGTGGGGAACAATTCCACCAACATAGCAGCGATAGGACCATAGACCATGGTGACCAAAATAACCAAGTAAGTCAGGATGATGGTGACTTTGACTTTGTCAATCTTCTCAGGATCAGCCTTGGCTGGGTAGCCCGCCTCTTTCAAAGCATCAGCAACTGCTTTTTTGAACTCAGCCGATTTGGCTTTGCTTTCATCAGCAGACAAACCCTTTGCAGAGTAGCTAGTGATTTCCACTTCACCAATCTTGATCGAAGCTGGGGCTCCAGCTGCGCCGGCAGTGTTGTCGTAACTCACGGAACTAGAAGCAAGCACTTGCTTGGCAATGTCGCAAGAACTTGTGAATTTCAAAGTGCCGGTTGGATTGAACTGGAAAGAACATTCCGCTGCGTCTGCAGTAACGGTCACCTTGTTCTTTTGTTGCGCGTCATATAAGTCAGGGTTAGCAGACTTTGTAAGCGCTTCAAAAACAGGGAAGTAAGTCAATACCGCTAACAAGCAACCCAACATGATGATGGGCTTGCGGCCGATCTTGTCTGACATGGAGCCAAAGACGATGAAGAATGGAGTACCAATCAACAATGAAACCGCCACCAAAATATTGGCAGTAGCGCCGTCCACTTTCAAAGCTTGCGTCAAGAAGAACAAGGCATAGAACTGGCCTGAATACCAAACCACCGCTTGACCAGCCGTTAAACCGATCAAAGCCAAGATCACGATCTTGAGGTTTTTCCATTCGCCAAAAGATTCCGACAAAGGCGCCTTAGAGGTTTTACCTTCTGCTTTCATCTTCGCAAAAGCAGGCGATTCATTCATCGACAAACGGATGTAAACCGAAATCGCCAACAAAGCGATAGAAACGATGAATGGAACACGCCATCCCCAATCAGCAAAGGCTGCTTCGCCGATGGCGGTACGCGTACCCAAAATCACCATCAATGACAAGAACAATCCCAAAGTTGCAGTGGTTTGAATCCAAGAGGTGTAAGCACCACGCTTGTCGTGGGGCGAGTGTTCTGCCACATAAGTAGCAGCGCCACCGTATTCACCACCCAAAGCCAAGCCTTGCAACAAGCGCAAGCAAATCAAGATGATGGGTGCAGCAACACCGATGCTGGCGTAGTTGGGCAAGATACCGACAATGAAAGTCGCTAAGCCCATGATCAAAATGGTCACCAAGAAGGTGTATTTGCGTCCAATCATGTCACCCAAACGGCCGAAGAAGATAGCACCGAAGGGACGAACAATAAAGCCGGCAGCAAAAGCTAAGAGCGCAAAAATGAAAGCAGAGCCTTCATCCAAACCGCTAAAGAATTGCTTGGCAATGATGGAAGCCAATGAACCATAAAGATAAAAGTCGTACCACTCAAAAACGGTGCCTAGTGAAGAAGCGAAGACCACCTTCTTTTCTTCAGCAGACATGGGACGGTTGACGTCTAATGTTGACATGTTTTCTCCTTTAAATTTGCTCTCGTTGTAAGAAGCAACTTTTGATCGTATAGAGAAGCTCTGACGGTCTTCTTACAGAAGACTGTTTTTAGAAAGGGATTACCCTAGAAAATAGCACTGATTTCAAAAAATAAAGTTCAAAATAAATCAAAGTTTACGGGTAATCCCTATCTCTATGCCACCTACGCTTTTCCAAATGGCGTCATCGAAGAGTGGATTTTTTTCTAAATATTGACGCACCATAGGCAGTGCATCTAAGCCCCAAAAAAGTTTGTCATCGATTGCAAAAGTAGGCACGCCAAACACACCTTTTGCGACAGCTTGTTCTGTATTGCTTTTCAATTGGTTTTTCACATTAGCGTCTTGCAGATCGCGCTTCGGATCCAACGATTGCGATAGCTTTGTGAAACGATTCGCATCTTCCGCGGCTTGCCCCCCTTGCCATACATGGCGGAAAATAGTCTCGCACACATAACGATTTGGTGCACCCTCTTCGCTGCACGCAATAGCCAAGCGCAATAGCGACAAAGGATTAAATGGATGGGCAAGAGGCATGTTTAACTGGACGCCCATTTGTTTGGCTTGCCACAACACTTGGCGATAGGTCCACTCGCGTTTGCCAGGAATTTCAGCTGGCCCCCTGTGGCCATGGTGGTTGAGCACCGCTCCAAACAAAATCGGCCTGTACTCCACGCGGTGGCTGATGCCCATCAACTGCTTGGGCAATTCTTCAAACGCTAAATAAGCGTAGGGCGAAATAAAGTCTAGATAGAAAGTGATGTTAGTCATGAAAAGCTTTGCGGAAAAGGCCCTGCTTATGTGCGTACATGCAAACGCTGTGCTATCAACCGCCACACATCGCGCTTAGCTTCTGGCGGGCGATGGCCCCAACCTGTGATCTCATCTAGTGTGCGAAAACAACCTTCACACAAGCCTGTTTTTTCAGACATACGACAAACTGAAATGCATGGCGAACTTGGCTGGACGTCATCATCCGATAGCAATACGCGTTCGGCTTGTTTTAACAAACGCAACTCAGCAGGTGTGCGTCGAGGCTGGCTTGGAGTAAACAAGTTAGTGAGCATGGCGCGCATTGTGCGTGAAACTTGTACCTTACCCTGCACGCTTATTCAGCGTCGCACGCGCCACCAGGGAATGAGGTTGACGACCCAAGGCTTGGCTAATAAAAAGGCCCGCATCTATGAGTGCATCCAGATCAATACCCGTATCAATGCCCATACCCTGCATCATGTACACCACATCTTCTGTTGCCACATTGCCCGTAGCGCCTTTGGCGTAAGGACAACCACCTAAGCCTGCCACTGACGATTGGAAGTTCCACACACCCATTTGCAATGCTGCGAGCGTATTCACCAAAGCCTGCCCATAGGTGTCATGAAAATGGCCTGAGACATCATTGAGCGCATAGTGCTTGAGTGTGGCCTCCATCGCCGCCTGCACTTTGCGTGGCGTACCGATGCCAATGGTGTCAGCCACATCCACGCGTTGCACACCAATTCCCTTCATCAAACTCGCAAGGTATGCGACACGCTCTGGTGCTACCTCACCTTCGTAGGGGCAACCTACCGTACAACTCATCGCACCGCGCACTGCGATGCCAGCATCACGCGCGGCTTTGACGACAGGTGCAAAACGCTCGATGCTCTCAGCGATAGAGCAGTTGATGTTTTTTTGGCTGAAGGCTTCACTGGCTGCGCCAAACACCACCACCTCATCGGGCTTGGATAACAGCGCAGACTCAAAGCCTTTCATATTCGGTGTGAGCACCGAATAACGAACGCCCTCACTACGCGAGATTCCAGACATTACCTCTGCGTTGTCTGCCATTTGAGGCACCCATTTGGGCGAAACAAAACTGGTGACCTCGATTTCTTTCAAGCCAGCGGCTTGTAAGCGCTGTACCAACTCAATTTTGATGGCTGCAGGCACAGGCTGCTTTTCATTTTGTAAGCCATCGCGCGGGCCCACATCAATCAATTTAACGCGTCGTGGAAGATTCAATAGCATGTCTTAGACTTTCAATTTCAATAACTCAGCGCCTTCGTTGACTTGGTCGCCTGGCGCATACAACAACTCCAATACTTCGCCGTCAGAAGGTGCCGCCATGGTGTGCTCCATCTTCATAGCCTCCATGACAGCAAGTGCTTGACCAGCTTTGACCCTGTCGCCCGCTTTGACAGCAAACGACACGACCTTGCCTGGCATAGGCGCGGTTAATCGTCCACCTACTTCTTGCACAGCCGCGGCATGCGCCAAGATGTCCACAACCGTGATCTGCGTCGCACCTTGTGGCGCAAAAACGTGCGCCACGTCATAGGGACCTAAGCGCTGCATAAAGACTTGCACACGTGCATGGTGATGGGCGTATGCAATGTGTAAACCATCTCCATCCACTCGCCATATCAGTGGCGCAGAGACATCTCCCACCAGCAAAAGCAAACCATCTTGTCCGCCATATGTCAACACTGCTGTATATGGTTGGTCATGGAACACCACATCAAAGCGGCGCGTAGCAACACCGTAAGCGCGCCATCCATCTC
>JAGWXI010000014.1 GCA_018969975.1 Burkholderiales bacterium | reverse complement strand
CCTTCGCCGTGGCCTATTTCTCGGTGGGCGCCTTCGCCGTTACCGATGAACGCGTAGGCGCCGGGCACGGCTTGCAGCATGTAAGAGAAGTCTTCCGCGCCCATGGTGGGTTCTTGGGGCACGATGTTGGCTTCACCCACGATGGTTGACAGCACTTTTTTGGCGAAATCGGTTTCTGCCACGTGGTTGATCGTCGGCGGGTAGTTGCGATGGAAATCGAACTCGCAGGTTGCGCTAAAGGCGGTGCAAATGTGCTGGGCCACTTCACGCATACGCTGCTCGATCATGTCGAGCACCTCAATGCTAAAAGTGCGCACCGTACCGCGCATCTGGCATTGGTCTGGCACCACATTGGTCGCTTCACCCGCATGGATCATGGTGACCGAAATCACGCCAGCATCCACCGGTTTTTTGTTGCGGCTGATGATGGTCTGAAACGCTTGCACCATTTGGCAGGCGATGGGCACAGGATCGATACCGTTATGCGGCAAAGCCGCATGGCTGCCCTTGCCATGGATGGTGATAGTGAACTCATTACTCGACGCCATCACAGGCCCCGCGCTCAAAGCGAATTTGCCGACGCCCAAACCTGGCCAGTTGTGCATGCCGTACACCGCCTGCATCGGAAACTTCTCAAACAAGCCGTCTTTGATCATTTCACGCGCACCACCGCCGCCTTCTTCGGCGGGCTGGAAGATCACATACACGGTGCCGTCAAAGTTGCGGTTTTTCGCCAAATGCTGCGCCGCCGCTAACAACATGGCCACGTGGCCGTCGTGGCCGCAAGCGTGCATTTTTCCGGGGTTTTGGCTGGCGTGTGGAAACTTGTTGAACTCTTGCATGGGCAAAGCGTCCATATCGGCACGCAAGCCGATAGCCCGGTCGCTCGTGCCGTTTTTGATAATGCCCACCACGCCCGTGGTGCCCATGCCGCGGTGGATAGGTATCCCCCATTCGGTCAGCTTGGCCGCGACCACGTCAGAGGTGCGTTGCTCTTGGAAGCAAAGTTCAGGGTGTGCGTGGATGTCGCGGCGCACAGCGCTGATGCTGGCGGCTTGGGTAACTAGTGAGTCTAGGATTTGCATCTCTGCAGTCTAGCCCTACTTATCCCCATTTGTCATGCGGGGGAATTCCCGCAATTATTTGGAAGTTTTTAGTCGCTGGTCCGCAATCTCCAGCAACCCATCAAATATGAGCGACTCCACCAATTCATGTGGAACAGACAAACTCGGGGCCATTTTCCATCCCGCTCCGCCAGTCATATAACAAAGTGGCTCTGCACCGCATTTTTCGCGAACGTGCTGAACCATCCGCTCGACGGCTCCAGCAATCGCAAAAGTGCCGCCACTTGTTAAGGCGTCACTTGTGTTGGTAGGAAATTCGCACACATTGCCAGTTGGCACGCGCAATCCAGCAGTTCCAGACTCCAGGGCCCGCAACATAATGCCATGTCCAGGCAAGATAAATCCGCCCAAGAACTTGCCCGAGGTGTCAATCGCCTCAACAGTCACCGCAGTACCAACCATCACCACCACCAGGGGCCGCGCTGGTAAGCCCATGCGTTGATGTTGCATACGCGCATAGGCACCAATCATGGCAACCCAACGGTCCGTTCCTAGTCGGGCAGGATGATCGTAGCCGTTGGTCAAACCAGCTTCTGCCGCAGTGGATACTGCCCAGTGGGGCGTGACGTCCCATAGCTCCATTTGCTCCTCTACCCGCCTGCGAATCGCTTCACCTGCAACGATGCAACCGAGCGACTGTCTTGGTGTAGCAAGGTTGCGCCATTCGTTGTCGCCTAGACGGTCTATGTTTTCTAAAAAAACTGCACCATGGTCTAGCAAAGTAGCCCGCGGTTTGGGACTATCAAACAACGCCCACTTTAGTCGTGTATTGCCTACGTCGAGGGCTAGGAAACTCATCGTTTTGGTTTGTTGTTTTGTATTGCTGGATGCGCCGAGAAGTATATATAGGTGCCAAGTGGTCACACTTGAGACAGACCGCTCGTTCTTTTTTTTGCGACTGGGGGAAACCCTTGCATTCATGGATGCACTAAGGCATAAGAATGGGCGTCTTAAATTTTTAAGTGTCTTTGATAAATTCCCAGGAGATTGCTACATGACAGACATCCAAAAAGGCGCAGGCCGCCGCAACATGCTCAAAGGTGCCGCAGTCGCTGCTGGCGCCATGACAGCACCCATGATTTCTCGGGCACAAACCGTGTCCATGCGTTTTCAGAGCACTTGGCCTGCCAAGGACATCTTCCATGAATACGCCAATGACTTTGCCTCCAAAGTCAACAACATGGCCAGTGGCCGCCTCAAAATTGAAGTGCTTCCCTCTGGCTCAGTCGTTCCAGCCTTCCAGCTTTTGGATGCTGTGAACAAGGGTACGCTAGACGGCGGTCACGGTGTGTTGGCCTACCACTACGGTAAAAGCTCTGCCTTGGCCTTGTGGGGTTCTGGCCCTGCTTTTGGTATGGACCCCAACATGGTTCTTGCTTGGCACCAATACGGCGGTGGTAAGCAATTGCTAGAAGAAATTTACAAGTCGCTCAATATTGATGTGGCCTCTTATGTGTATGGTCCTATGCCAACACAGCCTTTGGGTTGGTTTAAAAAACCCATCGCCAAAGTGGCTGATTTGAAGGGCTTGAAGTTCCGTACCGTCGGCTTAGCCGTGGACATCTTCACTGAACTTGGCGTTGCGGTCAATCCACTGCCTGGTGGCGAAATTGTGCCCGCCTTGGACCGCGGCTTGATTGACGCTGCTGAATTTAACAATGCCACCTCAGACCGTATCTTGGGATTCCCAGACGTGGTGAAAAACTGCATGTTGCAAAGCTTTCACCAAAGCGGCGAGCAGTTTGAAATCTTGTTCAACAAGGGCAAGGTCGACGCACTTCCTGCCGAACTCAAATCGATCATCGAATATGCGGTGCAAGCTTCTTCAGCCGAGATGAGTTGGAAGGCTATCGACCGTAACTCCAAAGATTACGCTGACTTGAAAAAGCAAGGTATCAAGTTCTACAAGACGCCTGATGCCATCCTCAAGGCGCAATTGGACGCGTGGGACAAAGTTGTGGAGAAAAAGTCTGCAGAGAACCCCTTCTTCAAGAAAGTCATGGAATCGCAACGCGCTTTCGCTGCACGCGCAGGCCAATGGCAAAACGACTACATGGTTGACTTCAAGATAGCCTACAACCGTTACTTCGCTAAGCCTGCGCCCAAAAAGGCCTGATCACTCGCTTAAACTATTAGCCCATTTGGGGGAAGGTCCCCTGAATGGGTTTTTTTATTTCCTTAGGCCTTTATGAATACACAAAAACTGCTGCACACAGCAGATGAAATTAGTACATGGGTGGGCAAGGCGTTTTCCTGGCTCATCATCGCTTTGATGCTAATGGTCGTGGTGGAAGTCTTCAAACGCTACGCCTTGAACTCCCCCACAGCTTGGATTTTCGACGCCAGCAATATGTTTTACGGAACACTGTTCATGATGTGCGGCGCCTACACCCTGAGTCAAAACGGCCATGTTCGTGGCGACTTTTTTTATGGAAGTGCTGCACCTCGCACCCAAGCGGCACTTGATTTGGTGCTCTACATCCTGTTTTTCTTTCCTGGCGTGATAGCCCTCACATGGGCAGGCTGGGGCTATGCAAATGATTCATGGCTCATTCGTGAGCATACTTTTAATGCAACTCCTCTCCCGCTCTATCCCTTCAAGGCTGTTATTCCTTTTGCTGGGCTTATTGTTCTGATGCAAGGCCTCACTGAAGTCGTGCGTTGTGTGGTTTGTCTCAATACTGGCGAGTGGCCAGAACGGCTCAAAGACGCCAATGAAATTGATGTCGTTGAACAGCAACTTGCTAATAGCGTTTACGTTGATGAAGACGCCAAGCGCGATGCGATTGCGCGTGCCAAATCCATTGACGAAGAGGCCCACCAACGCGGCCATCTTGCCCCTAAAGGAGATCGCACATGAGCGATCCAGCACTCGGCCTAGCCATGTTGGCCCTTATCGTGGTGGTCATCATGATGGGATTCCCCACAGCCTTCACCCTCATGGGATTAGGCATGGCATTTGGTTTTACCGCCTTCTACGACCCTAGCCAACCTTGGTTAGACAACAAAGTTTTCAACCTGATGGTGCAACGCACTTTTGGCGCGATGACCAACGATACTTTGCTCTCCATCCCACTCTTTGTGCTGATGGGCTATGTGATGGAACGCGGCGCTCTGGTTGACAAAATGTTCCATAGCGTGCAGTTAGCTTTCCGCCGATTACCAGGCTCCCTGGCTGTAGCCACCTTGGTGATTTGTACCTTTTGGGGTATTGCCAGTGGTTTAGTCGGCGCCGTAGTGGTGTTGATGGGCGTGATTGCCATGCGACCTATGCTCAACGCGGGTTATGACACACGCTTGGCTGCTGGTGTCATTACCGCTGGTGGCACCTTGGGTATTTTGATTCCCCCTTCTGTCATGATCATTGTGTACGCCGCTGTAGCGGGCCAATCGGTAGTGAAGCTCTATGCGGCCGCCATGTTCCCTGGCTTCTTTTTGGCATTTTTGTATTTGGTCTATGTGATTGGATGGGTCTTGATCGACCCTAAAGTCGCTCCCAAGTTGCCAGAAGAAAAACTCAGGGCTCCTGTTTCTCCATGGTTACAAGCCTTGGGGCAACAGTACTCGCCACGTATCTTGCCTGCTTTAGTCTCTGCTGTCGTAAGCCCTCAGCGCGCTTTGCAAATTCAAGTTAGCCAGTTACGCGTCACGTGGTGGCTGCTAGTCAAAAGCCTGGTCATGAGCTTGGTACCTTTGATCACTGTATTGGTCGCTCTTGGCTCAGTCTGGTGGTATGTCGTAATCCATTCTCAAGCAGACAATAATGCCGCTGATGCAGCCAAAGCGGCCATCTCGCAACCTGCACAAACCGACAACGGCAACGCGCTCAAAGAGGCCACCCCCCAAGGCGGCGTATCAGAACCAGCGGGTGCCAGCGACGGCGTGAAAGAGCCCCCTGGTCTGAGCAATGGTGTCCAAGAACCTCCCGGCGCTAGTAACAGCGTACAAGAGCCCCCTGGCGCTGAGTCGGTCAAAGCACCCCCAGGTGCCAATGATGTACAACTGCCCCCGGGTGCCGAGTCAGACACTAAAAATGCACAGGCAGAAGGTGACGCGCCCATGCAGTCCTTGGGTGATGGCGACACCTCTGAAGCCCCAAGAACCGAGCCTGTACCTGATAGCTTCTATAACGGCTTCTTTATCAGCTGTGCATTTCTTATCGCTCTGCTGGTGTGGTATTACAGAGGTTTTGATGGTGAACAATTTGAAATCCTCGACATGCTAGTCAAATCGGTGATGCCCTTGGGTGTTTTGACCGTGGTGGTCTTGGGTGTCATCTTGCTGGGTATTACTACGGCCACTGAATCAGCAGCAGTTGGTGCCGCAGGCGCATTTGTAATGGCCTGGGCTTCCGGTTCCTTGGATTTCAAACGTACCAAGGAGGCCGTTTTCCTGACAGCCAAAACCACCTCTATGGTCTGCTGGTTGTTTGTTGGATCAGCTTTGTTCTCGGCAGTTTTTGCTATCTTGGGCGGGCAGCGGTTGGTCGAAGAATGGGTAATGGCAATGAACCTGAGCCCCATTCAATTCCTGCTCCTGTCGCAAGCCATCATTTTTATCCTAGGTTGGCCGCTGGAGTGGACCGAAATCATCGTGATTTTTGTGCCCATCTTCTTGCCTTTGTTGGCACATTTCCAAATCGACCCCATTTTGTGGGGCGTGCTGGTCTTCGTGAACTTGCAAGCAGCTTTCCTGTCGCCACCTGTCGCCATGTCGGCCTTCTATTTGAAGGGCGTCTCGCCACCGCATGTGACCATCAATCAGATTTTTGCGGGCATGATGCCCTATATGCTGATCGTGATTCTGTGCATGGTGCTGATGTACATCTGGCCAGGATTGACCTTGTGGCTGCCTAACTACCTCTACGGTGGTTAAAGCTTTCGGAGACAACCATGTCCAATCTGTCCGCTGAATTCCAAGCCCTCGCCAATTACAAGCCGACGCAAAAAGTGCGTTTTGTCACCGCCGCGAGTTTGTTTGACGGACACGACGCTGCCATCAACATCATGCGCCGCATCTTGCAAGGCATGGGCGCAGAGGTCATTCACTTAGGACACAACCGTTCCGTGGATGAGGTGGTGACAGCTGCGCTGCAAGAAGACGTGCAAGGCATCGCCATCAGCTCCTACCAAGGCGGGCATGTCGAGTATTTCAAATACATGGTCGACTTGTTGCGACAGCGTGGTGGTGAACATATCCAAGTCTTTGGCGGTGGCGGTGGTGTCATCGTGCCGAGCGAAATTCGTGAATTACAAGACTACGGCGTGACCCGTATTTACAGCCCAGAAGACGGTCAAAAAATGGGCTTGCAAGGCATGATTGGCGAAATGATCATGCGCTGCGACAAAGATTTGTCGGGCTATGCACCAGCCTCAGTCAAAGACATCCAGGGCCGCGACGAAATGGCGTGGCGCAAATTGGCGCAACTCATCACTGCCCTGGAAAACGCACCCGTCGACTCCAACGGCAAAGCAAGCGATCCCGCCTTCCACAAATTGGTCGAAGCGATCCGCAAAGAAGCGCTCAACCACAAAGTACCTGTGCTGGGTATCACCGGCACGGGTGGCGCAGGCAAATCTTCATTGACGGACGAGTTGGTGCGCCGTATGCGCTTGGACCAAGGCGACGCACTCCGCATCGCCGTGATTTCAATTGACCCTTCACGCCGCAAGAGCGGTGGTGCTTTGCTGGGTGACCGCATCCGCATGAATGCGATATCGCCATGGAGTGCAGGCAAAAGCACTGCCAAAGACAAAAACGATTCCGGTCAACGCGTGTTCATGCGCAGCTTGGCTACACGCGACTTTGGCAGCGAAATCAGCGCCGCGTTGCCTGATGTGTTGGCTGCCACCAAGTGCGCAGGCTTTGATTTGATCATTGTCGAAACATCTGGCATTGGCCAAGGCGACGCCGCCATCGTTCCGCATGTTGACATTCCTATGTATGTGATGACGCCAGAGTTTGGTGCCGCCAGCCAACTTGAAAAAATCGACATGCTCGACTTTGCCGAGTTTGTAGCCATCAACAAGTTCGACCGCAAAGGCGCGAGCGATGCCTTGCGCGATGTCGCCAAACAAGTGCAACGCAACAAAGAAGCGTGGACGACTCCCACAGAAGACATGCCGGTTTTTGGCACCATGGCGGCACGCTTCAACGACGACGGCGTCACCGCGCTCTACCAAGCGCTCAAGGGGCGCTTGAGCGAATTGGGTTTGAAGTTGAAAGATGGTTTGCTGCCCTTGGTGAAAGTTCGCCACAGCACCAACCAAACTCCCATCGTCCCCGCTGCCCGCACCCGCTATCTGGCAGAAATCAGCGATACCGTGCGTAGCTATAAAAAACGTGCACGCACACAAGCCAAACTCGCACGCGAAATCCAACAACTACTGGCTGCGGCCGACATGCTCGAGGTCGACAAACCCGGTCGCGCTAAAGCCGCCGAAGCTGCACGCGACTTGGCCAAACAACGCGAAGAAGGCATGGGCGCTGCTGAGCGCAAACTGATCCACCAGTGGCCCGCGATGCTAGCCGCTTACGCAGGCGACGAATACGTGGTGAAAATCCGCGACAAAGAAATTCGCACAGCACTTACCACCAAATCTTTGAGTGGCACCACGATCCGCAAAGTGTCTCTACCCCAATACGAAGACCACGGTGAAATTTTGAAGTGGCTCATGCTCGACAACGTGCCTGGCAGCTATCCCTACACCGCAGGCACATTTGCGTTCAAGCGTGAGAACGAAGACCCGACCCGCATGTTTGCAGGCGAAGGTGACCCCTTCCGCACCAACCGCCGCTTCAAACTGGTGTCGCAAGGCATGGACGCCAAGCGTTTATCCACAGCGTTTGACTCCGTCACTTTGTATGGCAATGACCCAGATCTACGCCCAGATATCTACGGCAAAGTCGGCAACTCCGGCGTCAACGTCGCCACGCTCGACGATATGAAAGTGCTGTACGACGGCTTTGATTTATGCAATCCGACCACCAGCGTGTCGATGACCATCAATGGTCCAGCACCATCTATTTTGGCGATGTTCATGAATACCGCCATCGACCAAAACATCGACAAGTTCAAAACGGACAACGGCCGCGAACCCACCGAGACTGAAACTGCCAAGATCAAAGAATGGGTGCTGCAAAACGTGCGCGGCACGGTGCAAGCCGATATTTTGAAAGAAGACCAAGGCCAAAACACCTGCTTGTTCAGCACCGAGTTCTCGCTCAAAGTAATGGGCGATATTGCCGAGTACTTTGTGCATAACCAAGTGCGCAATTTCTACAGCGTGTCGATCAGTGGGTACCACATTGCTGAGGCAGGCGCCAACCCCATCTCGCAACTTGCGTTCACGTTGAGCAATGGCTTTACCTTTGTCGAAGCCTATTTGGCGCGCGGCATGCACATCGACGACTTCGCGCCCAATCTCTCGTTCTTCTTTAGCAACGGCATGGACCCCGAATACACCGTGATGGGCCGCGTAGCGCGCCGCATTTGGGCGGTGGCGATGAAAGAAAAATACGGTGCCAACGAGCGATCGCAAAAACTGAAATACCACATCCAAACCAGTGGTCGCAGTTTGCATGCGCAAGAAATTCAATTCAACGACATCCGCACCACGCTGCAAGCATTGATCGCCATCTACGACAACTGCAACAGCTTACATACCAACGCGTTTGACGAAGCCATCACCACGCCCACCGAAGACTCGGTGCGTCGTGCGATGGCGATTCAACTCATCATCAACCGCGAATGGGGTCTGGCGAAAAACGAAAACCCCAGCCAAGGTGCATTCATCATCGAAGAACTGACTGAATTGGTGGAAGAAGCTGTATTGGCAGAGTTTGAACGCATCGCAGAACGTGGTGGCGTTTTGGGCGCTATGGAGACGGGCTACCAACGTGGCCGGATACAAGACGAGTCCATGACTTACGAGATGCTCAAGCACACGGGCGAATTGCCCATCATTGGCGTCAACACCTTCCGCAATCCTAAGGGCGATCCCGTGCCAGACGCGCTGGAATTGGCACGTTCTACCGAAGAAGAAAAGCAAAGCCAGTTGAAACGCCTCAATGATTTCCATACACGCCACAAAGCAGACGCAGTCGTGCAAATTAAACGCCTGCAAAAAGCGGTGATCGACAACACCAACGTCTTTGATGTATTGATGGATGCTGTGCGCGTGTGCTCATTGGGTCAGATCACCAACGCTTTGTTTGAAGTAGGCGGGCAATATCGCCGAAATATGTAGTTTTTATCCTTGCAAATTGAACATGCCATGTTTAATTTACAAGGATGTTTTGGCAATTTAAATGTTGCTTTCGCTCATCTTCTCCCTCAAGCGAACACCTAACCCCGGCTCCCAATGCTTGTTAATCACCAGCGTGTTCTGTGGCCACAGCATCACCACGGTAGAGCCTAATAAAAAGCGGCCCATCTCATCGCCTTGTTGCAAGTGAATCACGGCATCGTCGTAATGCCATTCGCGCACTGTGGGCGAACGCGGTGGATTGACCACGCCATGCCAAGTGGTCGCCATGCTGCCCACAATCGTGGCACCCACCAGCACCATCACAAAACTATCAAAAACGCACACCACACGCTCATTGCGTGCAAACAAACCTGGCACGCCTTGGGCCGTGGCAGGATTGACCGAGAACAAATCGCCCGGCACATGGATCATGCGCAACAAACGGCCTGCTGCTGGCATATGGATGCGGTGGTAATCCTTGGGGCTTAAATAAATAGTCGCGAAGTCACCGTTATCAAATTGGGCCGCTAATTGCGCGTCACCACCTAATAAAGCACGCGTGCTGTAATGGTGTCCTTTGGCTTGAAAAATCTGGTCACCTGCAATGCGCCCGAACTGGCTGATTGCACCGTCTACTGGACAGATCCACTGCGCATTCGCCAAAGGACGTGCGTCTGGCTTGAGCGCGCGCGTGAAAAAGTCGTTAAAGCAGGCGTAATGCGTGATGTCAGGATCTGCCGCTTCGTCCATGTTGACGTTGTAGCGTTTCACAAACCAACGAATCACTGCATGCGTCCAGCGGCCACCGTGCCAACGGGCAAAGTGTCCTGCTAATTCGGTCAGTGCCTGTTTAGGTAATAAGTATTGGAGATAGACACTCAGAGATGTAGCCATAGGTTTCGATTCTAGGCGGGGCACAATGTGCGTATGCGAGAACCTCTTTTTGAATGCCAGCGCCTCATCAAACGTTATGGCAACGCTACTGTCGTCGACGATTTGTCGTTCCAATTACAAGCCGGCGAGTGCTTGGGCGTGATTGGCCCCAATGGCGCGGGTAAGACCACCACCTTGCGTATGTGTTTGGGCCTGACTGAACCCGATGCAGGCGCCATCCAAGCTTTTGGTTTGTCTATGCCGCGTGATGCGCTGGCCATCAAATCGCGCTTGGGCGTTGTCAGCCAATTCGATACGCTAGACCCTGACTTCTCTTGTGCGGAAAACCTGCGCGTATTTGGCGCCTACTTCGGCATGACGCGCTCTGCGATTGAAGCACGCGTTCCTGTTTTACTTGAATTTGCCGCACTCAGCCACAAGGCCGATGCCAAACCTGGCCAACTCTCAGGCGGCATGAAACGCAGATTGAGTCTGGCGCGCGCACTCATCAACGACCCTGATATCTTGTTGCTTGACGAACCCACCACAGGGCTTGACCCCCAAGCGCGTCACCTGATGTGGGAGCGGTTGCAACAACTGTTGCAGCAAGGCAAATCGATATTGCTCACCACGCACTTTATGGACGAGGCAGAGCGCTTGTGTAATCGTCTGCTCTTACTGGATCATGGCAAAAAAATTGCCGAAGGCACGCCGCGTGATTTGATTTCACAACATTTAGAGCCTGATGTGGTCGAGGTGTACGGGCAAGATGCTTTGGCGTTGGTAAGAAGTCCTCTAGTAGATTTAGCCCAACGCACAGAGACCAGTGGCGAAACTGTTTTCTTCTACACCACAGACGCAACCCCTCTCTTGCAAGCCCTTAATTCCCATACGGGTCTGCGCACTTTGCACCGCCCCGCCAACTTAGAAGACTTGTTTTTAAAAATGACAGGTCGGCAAATTCGAGAGGGGGCCTAAATAATGCACCACTATTTCCGTTTCTGGCCTGTTTTTATGCGCAACCTCTTGGTGTGGCGTAAATTGGTGATTCCCAGTTTGATCGCCAATATCGCTGAACCCTTGATGTGGCTGGTCGCATTTGGTTACGGCATGGGCGCATTGATTGGCGATGTCACTTTAGACGATGTGCAAGTGCCATATCTGCTTTTCTTGGCGAGTGGCTCTATTTGTATGAGCGCTATGAATGCCGCCACCTTTGAGGCTTTGTATTCCGCCTTCTCGCGCATGCATGTGCAAAAAACATGGGACGGCATCATGAATGCACCCATTCGTCTTGAAGATATTTTGCTCGCTGAAATGCTGTGGGCTGCTTTCAAGTCCTTGTTCACCATCACTGCCATCTTGGGGGTAATGATGGTCTTAGGTATTACGCAAAGCTGGAAGATTTTGCTTGCCTGGCCTTGCTTATTGTTTGTGGGTATTACTTTTAGTTGCTTGGCCTTGATATTTAATGCGCTGGCAAAAGGCTACGACTTCTTTACCTACTACTTCACGCTTTTTCTAACTCCCATGATGTTTTTAAGCGGCGTATTTTTCCCAAGCGATCAACTACCACCTTGGGTACGCGCAGTCGCAGAGTGGTTACCGCTGAGTCAGGCTATTGCATTGGTGCGCCCTCTGTTTTTAGACCGCTGGCCTAGTCAGCCTTTATTACATTTAGGTGTATTGGCTTTGTATGCGGTGATAGCCTGGGCCATCGCCCTTTACTTCACCCGTAAACGCTTTCGGGCTTAGGCCCAATAGCTTTAAGATTGATTAATTTTTTTAGTAAGAAGGTG
This sequence comes from Burkholderiales bacterium, assembly GCA_018969975.1. Classification (GTDB taxonomy): domain Bacteria; phylum Pseudomonadota; class Gammaproteobacteria; order Burkholderiales; family Burkholderiaceae_C; genus Limnohabitans. Next base: position 31,938 of record JAGWXI010000014.1, on the reverse strand, counting down.
ATTTCATGGATATTCAAACAGTAGGCATCATTGGTGCTGGCACTATGGGTAATGGTATTGCGCAAGCATGCGCTGTCTCAGGTGTGAAAGTGGTGATGGTCGACATATCCGACGCTGCCGTAGCCAAAGGCATCGCAACCGTCAGTAGCAGCCTTGACCGGTTAATTAAAAAAGAAAAAATGTCCGAAGCAGAAAAATCAGCTGCACTCGCGCGCATACAAGGCAGCACCCACTACCAAGACTTACAACAAGCCCAATTGGTGATTGAAGCTGCCACTGAAAACTTTGACCTCAAAGTAAAAATATTAAAGCAAGTCGATGGCTTACTCGCTGCCGATGTCATCGTAGCGTCGAACACCTCGTCGATTTCGATCACCAAACTCGCAGCAGCTACCTCGCGTGCTGATCGTTTTATCGGTATGCATTTTTTCAATCCTGTGCCCATGATGGCCTTGGTAGAAATCATCCGCGGTCTGCAAACTTCAGAAGCCACACACGACGCTGTACAAGCTTTGGCCAAGCGCCTAGGCAAAAGCCCTATCACCGTCAAAAACGCGCCTGGCTTTGTGGTCAACCGTATCTTGGTGCCGATGATCAACGAAGCATTTTTCGTTCTCTCTGAAGGCCTCGCAACACCAGATGACATCGACGCAGGCATGCGACTCGGCTGCAATCAGCCGATTGGCCCACTGGCATTGGCGGACATGATTGGCCTTGATGTTTGTTTGGCTGTAATGGAGGTGTATTTGAGCGAGTACGGCGATAGCAAATACCGCCCCTGCCCCTTGCTCAAAGAGATGGTCGCGGCCGGTCAACTCGGTCGCAAAACTGGGCGCGGCGTCTACCACTACTGAGCATTTCCTATTGCGTCGACGACATGAAACTTGCCCTGCTCTCCGATGTGCATGGTAATTTGCATGCGTTGGATGCCTGCATAGCGCACGCAAAAGCGCAAGGTGCAGACAAGTTTGCGTTGCTAGGAGATTTAGTGGGGTATGGCGCCTCTCCCGCGCAAGTGGTGGATCGTTGTCAGCAGTTGTATTTTTCGGGCAACGTGGTTTTGCGCGGTAACCACGAAGAGATGCTTAAAGCCCATCAATTGGCCGATGCTGACTACAGTCATGCCGAAAACAACAGCAAAGTTTTTTTGCGTAACGCTTCATTAGGAACGCAAACTGCTGCATGGACTTACGCACAACTCACACCAGCTCAACGGTATTGGCTAGAAACCCTGCCACTGACTGCGCAAGAACAAAACGTATGGATGGTGCATGCCAGTGCCGACTCTCCCGAGCAATGGCGATATGTGGAAGACGAGCGTACAGCACGCATCAGCTTGGAGGCGGCCTGTTCGAACCCCCATGTGCGTTATGTATTTGGAGGTCATGTGCACCATCAGTCTTTGTACTACCGTGGCACAGGAAGACAGTTGATGTCATTTAAACCTACTGCAGGGGTTGCGATTCCAACCCCCTCTCATCGCCGCTGGTTAGCCACCATTGGCTCAGTAGGTCAGCCACGCGATGGGGACACGCGTGCGATGTACGCCTTGTTTGACAGCACAGCCGAAAAGCTCACCTTTCACCGTATTGCTTACGACCATATGGCTGCTGCGCAAAGCATTCGCAAAGCCGGATTACCCGAGTTTTTTGCACACCGATTGGAAATGGGCCGATGAAACGCCTGGAAGCAGGAACTGTCCTCGATGGATTTTTAATTGGTCCCTGCCTGCATGCTGGTGGCATGGCGCATATTTATGCGGTGACATACGCAGACGCGCGACCTGCTCCTTTTCCTATGGTGATGAAGGTGCCTCGCATGACATCGGGAGACGGCGCTGAGAACATCATCGGCTTTGAAGTAGAGCACCAGATTTTGCAAGTCCTACAAGGCCGCCACGTACCAAGATTTGTTGCCGCTGGAGACTTAGAAGTACTCCCCTATTTGGTGATGGAACATGTGCAAGGAAACACCTTGCAACATATTTTGGATCAACATGCAGAGAACAAAACCACTGCTAGCTTCAACGAAATTGCCAAACTAGGCGCATCTATTGCGCGTGCAGTTCACAGTTTGCACCAACAAAACGCATGCCACTTAGATCTCAAACCTGCCAACATTCTTTTGCACCCAGATGGTTATGCAGTGCTACTTGATTTTGGCTTGTCATGTCACGCCCATCAACCCGATCTCCTGGCTGAAGAGTTACGAAAAGCCATAGGCTCCCCCACCTGGATTGCGCCCGAGCAAGTAGTTGGCGTACGGGGTGACCCGCGAAGCGATATTTTTGCAATTGGTGTGATGCTCTATGAGTTCGTAACATCTGAGTTGCCTTTTGGTAATCCTGTTACCCAAGGAGGTATGCGCCAACGCTTGTGGATGGACCCAACCCCTCCGCGAAAATTAAAACCCGACATCCCCGATTGGCTCCAAGAAATTATTTTGCGTTGCCTGCATCCACAAGCGGCATTACGTTATCCATCTGCCGCCCATTTGGCTTTTGACTTAGAGCATAGCGACCAAGTTCGCATCACACAGCGAGGGCAACAGACAGCAGGTACATCTGTTTGGACGCATCTCAAGCGCTGGCTAAAAGCTGCGGGTATGCATTACCACCCCAGCCCCTTGCCTGCGCAGCAAATAACTGAAGTCCCCATTGTGATGGTGGCACTACCGCATTACGACGTGCGTGACGATACTTTGTATTCGCTCAAGCAAGCGGTTGCAAGATCTTTAGGTGTTCGCCCAGGTGCCCGTCTAGCGGTAGTCACCGTCATCTCACCTCACCAAAGTAGCGCCTCAGAAGACCTTCGTAGCGAAACAACTTTGCATCGCAGGTATTTAACAATGCAACGCCAATGGGTCGAGGGATTGGACTTACAACACCACCAATGCTCTTTTCATGTCTTGGAGTCTGGTGATGTTGCAGAGGCTTTGTTGCGCTATGCACAAGGCAATCATGTCGACATGATTGTGATGGGAGCCGCAACGCATGGCCTAACGATACAACGCGTGATAGCGCCCGTCCCTATTAAGGTGGCAATGGAAGCGTCTTGTTCTGTTTTATTGGTAAAACAAGCCCTTCCTTTTTCGAAACTCTAGTCCACCTTGGCGCCAGAATTTTTCACCACCAAAGCCCATTTCTTGTGCTCTGCATCAATAAATTTGGCAAATTCAACGGAGGAATTACCGCTCGGAATAGCACCTTGCGCCAATAACTTTTCCTTGATAGCTGCCGAGTTAAGCGACTTGGCAACCTCTTGCTGAATACGCGCCACGATCTCAGGCGCAGTTCCAGCAGGGGCGAGTAAGCCAAACCATGAACTCGAATCAAAACCTTTGAGCGCAGGTCCGCCAGCCTGCTCTAGCGTGGGCACATCAGGCAATGCTGCAGATCGTTGGGTGCTAGTGACAGCCAAAGCCTTTAGCTTGCCAGACTTGATCAATTGCAACGAAGAGGGCAGGTTATCAAACATGACATCGGTCGCACCCCCTACTAAATCTAGCAAAGCGGGGCTCGACCCTTTGTAGGGGAAATGAACCATGAAAGTGCCACTCATGCTTTTAAACATTTCGCCTGATAAGTGGATAGAGGTTCCGTTCCCGCTGGAAGCCATATTCAATTGCCCCGGCCGAGCTTTGGCATATGCAATGAAATCGGCAACCGTGTTGATATTGCGTTCCTTGGCTTTTTCAGCGTTGACCACCATTACATTCGGCACTCCTGCCACCAGTGTGATCGGTACAAAGTCTTTGATGGGGTCAAAAGGTAATTTTTCATAAAGAGCACGGTTGATGCCGTGCGTGCCTACCGTACCCATCAAAATGGTGTAGCCGTCTGGTGCAGATTTAGCCACCAAGTCGGCCCCTAAATTGGCTCCAGCGCCTGGTTTGTTGTCTACATAAAAAGTTTGTCCAAAAGCTTTACTGAGCTCTGGCGCTATTGCCCGCGCCAAGATATCGGTAGTTCCAGCAGGAGCAAACGGGACAACGATACGCACTTGCTTAGTAGGCCAAGCTGTTTGCGCTTGGGACAGGCCCATAGGGGTGACGGTTGCAGCCACAACAGCAGCCTGCAGGCAGGCTGCCACCACGACACTGCGTCGAACGCGATTAATCGGCATATTCACCAGCAGCCTTGATCACAGGGCCCCATTTTGCGATTTCAGCAGCTACAAATTTTTTATGCTCAGCGCCGTCTGTACGTCTATCGGTTACGACGACTGCACCAAGTGCTTCTTGCTTTTTGACAAATTCAGGATCTTTCAGGGCTGTTTTTAGTGCGGCGTTTAGTTTATTGACCGCATCAGCTGGCGTACCCTTGGGCGCATAGACACCGTGCCAAATGGATACGTTGAAGTCTTTTAGACCCGATTCATTGAGAGTGGGCAGATCCTTTAAAGCGGGTGTGGTCAAACGCTTCATGGTGGTTACCGCAAACGCTTTGATCGTTTTACCTTCGATTTGGCTAGAAGTGTTGGTGGTTTGATCGCACAACAAATCAACCTGTCCGCCCATCAAATCATTCAAAGCTGGTGCAGTACCTTTATAAGGAACTGTTGTCATATCGGTTTTGATGGCTTGCTGAAACATGAGTCCACATAAGTGGGATGCTGCCCCTAAACCTGCATTAGCTAAATTGATCTTGCCCTTGTTCTGACCGATCCATGTCATCAATTCTTTGTAATTAGTGGCGGGTAATGTAGGACGGCCTACCAAAGTCATAGGGACTTCATTAACCATACCTAGAAATTCAAAGTCGTCCAAGGTGTTGTAGGACATCTTGCGATAGAGAGCAGGTGAGGTGGCCATACCTATATGGTGGAGTAGCACGGTGTGGCCATCTTGAGGTGCTTTAGAGACCTTGTTGGCGCCAATCGTGCCTCCAGCACCTGCCACATTTTCAACCACAACTGTGGTGCCTAAAGGCTTGCGCATGGCTTCCGCTAAATCGCGTGCGACCCGATCAGTGGGGCCCCCAGCGACAAAGGGTACAACGATCGTTACCGGTTTATCTTTGATCGGGAAATCAGAGGCTGCAACCCATGATTGGCAAGTGGCCAAAACAATAATACTGAGTGCAAATATTTTTTTCATACGGTCTCCAAGTGGTTAAAAATAAATTGACGCTTATCAAAACCATTCATGCTAAACCATCCCCAGCTTTGGTTGCTACTCGGGAATTACGTAGGTGTTTACTGGTAGCTTCGGGCGTCTTCTATGACTTTTCCATCGTTGGGAAGGCTGCCTATAGCTACCAAGTCAACATTTGCGCGTAACTTGGTTACATCGCGAACAGCCTCGCTGATTTTTTCAACTAACCCTGCTGCCTCAAGGGTCTCCACTTGGAGCGTGAGTTGATCATTTGCCATTTCGCCAGAAACGACTAGACGCGCACGCTTGATAGCTGGAAAACGTTTAGCTACTTCTGCCACTTGACTAGGATGCACAAACATACCGCGTACTTTGGTAGTTTGGTCAGCACGACCCATCCAACCTTTGATGCGGATGTTGGTTCTGCCAGTAGGACATGTGCCAGGGAGAACTGCAGACAAATCACCCGTGCCAAAACGTATCAAAGGATAGTTTGGGTTCAAAGTCGTTACCACCAACTCACCCACTTCGCCTTCTGGTACTGGGTCACCAGTGCCTGGGCGGACAATTTCAACAATCACGCCTTCGTCCAACACCAAACCCTCACGTGCCGATGTCTCATAGGCGATCAGGCCTAAATCAGCTGTTGCATAGCATTGGTAGCCTGTGATACCACGCTCAGCCAACCAATCCCGCAAACTCGGCGGAAAAGCCTCGCCTGAGACCAAGGCTTTGCGCACAGTTGGCAATACAAAGCCCAGTTCAGTAGCTTTCTCAAGCAAAATTTTTAAGAAGCTGGGCGTACCAATATACCCAGCAGGCTTTAATTGCGCCATGGCTTGTACTTGTAGTTCTGTTTGACCAATACCACCCGCGAACACGGTACAACCTAATGCATGCGCACCGGTCTCCATCATCGAACCCGCAGGAGTGAAGTGGTAGCTAAAGCAGTTGTGTATTAATTCACCTTCACGAAATCCCGCAGCAAAGATAGCCCGGGCCATGCGCCAATAGTCCGCGCCTGCACCTTCTGGCTCATAGATAGTGCCTGGACTTGCAAAAATACGGGGCATTTCTCTGCCATAGCGAATGGCGGAGAAACCACCAAAAATATCACTGTCTCTTTGCGCCTGTTGTTGCTCCAGCAACTCGTGCTTGCGAATGACGGGTAGCTTTGCCAAAGCAGTGCGACTGCTGACAATCGCAGCATCTACCGATTGCAAGCTTTTAGCAAAAGCAGACGCTTTTGCTTTCGCGTGTGCCACCTGGCTTGGCAGAGCTGCCAAAAGCGCGGCTTCTCGCTGCACGGGGTCACGCGTTTCCAAACTATCAAAATGGTTTCTCATGCGGAAATAACCTGAAAAGGCTTTGGATCAAGCCAACCAGCGCTTACGGCGCTTGTAGCTCTTGGTGTCTTTGAAGTTTTTTCGCTCTCCACCACCTACGCCTAAATAAAACTCTTTCACATCTTCGTTACTAGCTAAATCACTGGCCTTGCCATCCATCACAATGCGACCGGACTCCATGATGTAGCCGTAATCGGAATAGCGCAGGGCCATATTGGTGTTTTGTTCGGCCAATAGGAAAGTTACTTTTTCTTTGTCGTTCAAGTCTTTGACGATATTGAATACCTCTTCGACAATTTGCGGCGCTAAACCCATAGACGGCTCATCGAGCAAAACCATGCTGGGGTTTGCCATCAAGGCACGCCCAATAGCGCACATTTGTTGTTCGCCTCCCGAGGTGTAGGCCGCTTGCGAAGTACGGCGGATTTTGAGTCGGGGGAAATAGTTGTAAACCTTCTCTAAGTTGGCGGCGATCTCGCCTTTGTCTTTGCGGGTGTAACTGCCCGTCATCAAATTTTCTTCAATCGTTAAATGGGCAAAGCAATGGCGTCCCTCCATCACTTGAACAACTCCGCGCTGCACTAAGTCGGCTGGTGTGAGGTTTTCAATGCGCTCGCCGCGCAACTCAATGCTGCCCTTGGTGACCGCGCCACGCTCACCTTGCAACAAATTAGATACCGCCCGCAAGGTGGTGGTTTTGCCAGCGCCATTTCCGCCCAAAATTGCAACGATACCTCCCTCGGGCACCTGCAGTGACACGCCCTTGAGCACCAAGATCACGTGGTTGTAGATGACCTCAATGCCGTTGACGTTGAGAACGATGTTTTGGGCGTTCATGACTTACCTTGTTTGAAACGTTGTTGATTTCACAAACTAATTGCCGTGGCGCATTGGGTTTTCAACTGCCACGGCCTAACGACCCGCCAAGCTAAGCTTTAATCATCGCTTGCCTGTCGGGTCTGTATTGCATCAAGACTGGCAATCAGCCGGTGTACGACGCGTTAGTTTTTTCTCAGCTGCGTACTTGTCGGCATATTGTTTGACCATGGGCTTGATGATGGTGTCGTCAGCTTCGATCCAGTCAGAGCTGTAATTCCACTTCTTACCGTCCCAAGTGTGCAAGCGCGCCTGGCGTGAACCTTCGTGGTCCAAGCACGAAGTACTTAGCGGCTTCATGATGGTTCCCAAGCCCAGTTTGTCTAGTGCTTTTTGATCCAGCGCCAAGTTCTCAAGGCCCCAACGAAGTTGGTCGCCACTCATGACCTTGCCCTTGCCGTAACGCTCTTGCGCACGCCGCATGCCTTCAACAGCCAAAGCTGCGCTCACCAGACCGCGGTTGTAAAGGGTGGTACCCACTTCATCCGCAGGGCCAGTGCCTTGCTTTTTCTCATGCACGAATTTCTTCACATCGGCAAGGACCTTGCCACCCTCACCCGTACCTATCAAACCTGTGTAACCCTTTGCGGCTTCGCCCACGTCTTTCACATCAGGTTCAGCAGCGGACCACCAGACACCAAACATTTTTTCGCGAGGATAGCCAGTTGCCACAGCCTCTTTCAAGGCGGCGGAGTTCATCACACCCCAACCCCAGAGCAAGACGTAGTCGGGTCTGGATTGACGCACTTGTAACCAAGTAGCTTTTTGCTCCACTCCAGGGTGAGCCACGGGCAACAAGCTCAACTCATAGCCTTGCATCTTGGCACGCTCTTGCAACAGAGCAATGGGTTCTTTTCCGTAGGGGCTGTCGTGGTAGACCAATGCGATCTTTTTACCCTTGAGGTTGCCGCTTTCTTTTTTGGTGATGTGCTGCATGATCATGTCAGCAGCCGACCAATAGGTACCCATGAGGGGGAAGTTCCACTTAAACACTTGGCCGTCACTGGACTCAGAGCGCCCATATCCAGCTGTGATCAAGGGGTTTTTGTCAGCAGGGGCTTTTTCTGTCAAAGCGAAGGTAATGCCCGTTGACAAAGGCTGAAACACGGCGCCTTGGGCTTTGCCCTTGAGGCGCTCGTAACACTCCACGCCGCGGTCGGTGGCGTAAGCGGTATCGCATTCTTCAAAGGTAATCTTGACGCCATTGACGCCACCATCGCGAGCGTTGATCAGCTTGAGGTAATCAGAGTACCCGTTAGCCCATGGCACACCGTTGGGTGCATACGCTCCAGAGCGGTAAGGCAGAACAGGAAAGAACTGCTCTTTGGCTTGCGCCTGAGCAGAGGTGGTGACCAAGGCGCTGGTCAACCCCGAGGCTGCCACTGTGATGGCCAGCATGAGAGAGCGAAGTTTCATTTGAAGTCTCCTTTAAAAAATTATTGACAAATAATGCGCTCACAAAAACATCAATGCGGAAAAGGCCACAAACGCAGCTTTTGTTTTCCAACACTCCACAACTTGGCCAACCCATGCGGCTCAACAATTAAGAACCAAACAATGAGGGCGCCAAAAATAATTTGTTCTGCGTGCGTCAAGCCTGCGGTGCTAACGACCACTCCTACCAAGTTGCCCAACTCTGGCAATACCAAATTGATGACGATGGGCAACACCACAATGAAGGCCGCACCAAAAAAGCTTCCCATGATGGAGCCCATGCCGCCCAAAATCACCATGAACAACAATTGAAACGAACGGTCAACCGAGAAAGCAGCAGGCTCCCATGACCCCAAGTGAATAAATGCCCACAGTGCGCCAGCAACTCCCACAATAAAAGAGCTGACTGCAAAGGCGCTGAGCTTGGCATACATGGGTCGAATGCCAATCACGGCGGCGGCCACATCCATATCGCGTATGGCCATCCACTCCCGACCGATAGCGCTTCGCACCAAATTTTTTGCCAGCACGCCAAAGATCACCAAGCACACCAAGCAGAAGGTATATTTTTCTAAGGGCGAGTTGATGGGCATGCCAAACACTTGCAGGTCTGCGACGAAAGCCGTGCCCGACGATGAGTCGTTGGTGAACCATTTGATACGCAAGAAAGCCCAATCGCAAAAGAACTGCGCAGCCAGCGTAGCCACTGCCAAATACAAACCCTTCACGCGCAAACTAGGAATGCCAAAAAATATGCCCACCAAAGTAGCGAACACGCCGCCCATCAACAAGCACACGATCAAGGGCAAGCCTTCCACACGCACAAAGAAGTTGTAGGCTGCATAAGCGCCCACCGCCATAAAAGCACCAGATCCCAGTGAGATTTGCCCGCAATAGCCCACCAAGATATTGACCCCTAAAGCCGCAAGCGACAGGATAAGGAAGGGAATCAAAATTGCACGCAACATGTATTCATCGGCCAGCATGGGCACGCCTAAGAAAGCAAAAGCAATCAACAGCAACACGCCAATACGGTCTTGCGTGATGGGGAAGATCTGCTGATCCGCTTTGTAATTGGTTTTGAACTGACCGTTTTCTCTGTAGAACATATTGCTTTCCCTTACACGCGGTCAATAATTTTTTCGCCAAACAAGCCTTGTGGTCGAACCAACAAAAAGCCCAAAGCCAGCACATAGGCAAACCAAATTTCAATGCCGCCACCAACATAGGGGCCTAAAAAAACCTCTGACAATTTCTCGCCCACACCAATAATTAAACCGCCGATGATGGCGCCAGGAACAGAAGTCAGACCGCCCAAAATTACCACGGGTAAGGCGCGCAAAGCCACGGTGGAGAGTGAGAATTGCACGCCTAATTTGGAACCCCAAATCATGCCCGCCACCAAAGCCACTACACCAGCTACGCACCAGACAATGACCCAAATGCGGTTTAAAGGAATACCGATAGACTGCGCGGCCTGGTGGTCATCTGCCACCGCACGCAAAGCCCGACCGGTAGTGGTTTTTTGGAAGAACAAGCTAAGCAGCGCCACCAACGCCGCCGCAATAACTGCCGCCACCAAGTCTTCTTGGTTAATCATGACGCCGCCGTCAAAAATCGACTCAAACAACATCAAAGGCTCTTTGGGCATTCCTACATCGATCTTGTAAATATCGCTGCCAAAAATAGATTGGCCCACCCCATCCAAGAAATAGGTAATGCCCAAGGTAGCCATCAGCAAGGTTGTTCCTTCTTGGTTAACCAAATGGCGAAGCACTAAATACTCCACCACCCAAGCCACGATAAACATCACTGCCGCTGCCGCAATAAAGGAGAGCAAATTGACCAAAAAGAAGTTGTCGATAGCGCTGTACATCGGAATCCACTCGCCAAAACGGGCCATCGCCAATGCGGCAAACAACACCATCGCACCTTGGGCGAAGTTGAATACACCAGAGGCTTTGAAAATTAACACAAAGCCCAGCGCCACCAAGGAATACAACATGCCGGCCATCAAGCCGCCAAAGAGGGTTTCAAGAAAAAATCCCATTACTGCTCCCATCAATGCGAAGTGCCGAGGTAAGCACTGATCACTTCCTCGTTGTTGCGCACCTCGTCAGGCGTGCCGTCACCAATTTTTTTGCCATAGTCGAGCACCACCACGCGGTCTGAAATATCCATGACCACTCCCATGTCATGTTCGATCAATACGATGGTGGTGCCAAATTCGTCGTTCACATCTAAGATGAATCGACACATATCTTGCTTCTCTTCTACGTTCATACCGGCCATAGGTTCGTCGAGCAACAACACTTCTGGTTCAAGAGCAAGCGCACGACCTAAGTCCACACGCTTTTGCAAACCGTAAGGCAACTGGCCCACAGGTGTTTTGCGAAAAGCCTGAATTTCCAAAAAGTCGATGATGTGCTCCACCTTGTCACGGTGTCGCATTTCTTCTTGTTCAGCTGGGCCAATGCGCAAAGCTTGCAGAAAGATGTTGCTTTTCATGCGCAAATTGCGCCCAGTCATGATGTTGTCCAAAACACTCATGCCTTTGAACAACGCCAAATTCTGAAAGGTGCGCGCAATGCCCATAGTGGCTACTTGGTGGCTATCCATGTGGTCAAAGGTTTGACCGCGAAAAGTAATCGACCCTTCTTGTGGTGTGTACACGCCGTTGATGCAATTGAGCATCGAACTTTTGCCCGCACCATTGGGGCCGATGATGGCGCGCACCTCATGCTCGCGCACGTTGAATGAAATATCTGTCAGCGCCTTTACCCCACCAAAACGCAAACTGATGTGATTGACGTCGAGAATGATGTCGCCAATTTTTTTACTCATGCTACTTTCCCCACTGGGGTGAAGGTTGTTGCGTCTGAAATTTTCAAGGTCGCGCTCACACTACCGGTGCGACCATCTTCAAACTTGACCTGGGTTTCAATGAATTGCTCGTACAAGCCTGTGTACAAAGCATGGATGAGTGGCTCGTATTTCTCAGCAATGAAACCTCTACGCACCTTGTTGGTTCTCGTCAATTCGCCATCATCTGCATCGAGTTCTTTGTGCAAGACCAAGAAACGGTTTACTTGGCTACCGGCTAATAAAGTGTCTTGCGCTAAGTCGGCGTTTACTTTTTCAACGCAGTCTTTGATCAGCCCATACACCTCTGGCTTTTGCGCCAGATCGGTGTAGCCGGCATAAGGCAAGTTACGGCGCTCGGCCCAGTTACCCACGGCCTCAAAGTCAATATTGATCATCACACATACTTTGTCGCGTTGGTCGCCATACGCCACCACCTCTTTGATATGGGGGAAGAACTTGAGTTTGTTCTCTACATATTTCGGCGCAAACATTGCTCCATCATTGGCGCCACCTTTGATACGCCCCACATCTTTCACACGGTCAATGATTTTCAAATGCCCCTGTGCATCGATGAAGCCTGCATCGCTGGTGTGGTACCAACCGTCAGCAGTCAGTACCTCGGCAGTGGCAGCTGGGTTTTTGTAATATTCTTTGAGCAACCCTGAGGACTTGACCAGAATTTCTCCGTTTTCTGCCATTTTGATTTCGACGCCTTCACAAGGAACACCTACGGTATCGGCGCGCGCTTGGTTGTCAGGTTGCAAACAGACAAAAACCGCCGTCTCGGTTGATCCATACAACTGTTTGAGGTTGATGCCAATTGATCTATAAAAACGAAAGAGGTCCGGACCAATTGCTTCTCCGGCGGTGTAAGCCACGCGAACACGGCTAAAGCCCAAGGTATTGCGCAACGGGCCATATATCAATAAGTTGCCTAAAGCAAGCAACAAACTAGGCAGCAAGCCCACCGATTGCCCATCCATTTTGGCGGGGCCATATTTGCGAGCAATATCCATAAAGTAGTGGAAAAGACCACGCTTAAGGCTGCCCGCGTCTTCCATACGAATCATTACGCTGGTGAGCAAGCCCTCAAACACACGCGGAGGCGCAAAGTAGTAAGTGGGACCAATCTCATTGAGATCGATCATGACAGTGGAGGCCGACTCGGGACAATTCACAACATAGCCGCAAACCAACCACTGGGCATAACTGAATATGTTTTGACCAATCCACGCTGGTGGCAGATATGCCAATACGTCCTCGTTAGGGGTTAAGTGATCAAACTTAGCTCCCGCTTGGGCGCGATCAATTAGTGAGAGGTGCGTGTGGACAACGCCCTTAGGATTACCCGTGGTTCCAGACGTAAAAAACATGGCGGCGACATCTTCCGCTTGGCCTTGTTCTACTTGTTGATGGTAGAAATCAGGGTTTTGTCTCGCAAACGCTTCCCCTGAAGCCAATAAGTCTTCCATAGAAGACAAACCAGGTTCCATATATTTACGAAGTCCCCGGGGGTCATCGTAGAAGATGTGGCTCAACTGTGGCCACTGATCGCGCACTTCGAGCATCTTGTCGACTTGCTCTTGATCTTCTACAACGCAAAAGCGAACCTCGGCGTTGCTCATGGGGAAAATGCATTCGGCTGCTACAGCATCTTGGTAGAGCGGAATTGGAATTGCGCCTAACGACTGCGCTGCCAACATAGTGGCGTAAAGTCTTGGACGGTTTGCACCAATGATGACGATATGCTCGCCCCGCTGTAAACCAGCTTGGTGCAAGCCACAAGACAAATGTGTCACCATCTGCAACATGGCCGACCAATCTATGCTTTGCCAAATGCCATATTCTTTTTCACGCATCGCACTTGCGCTCGGGCGCTGTGTGGCATGGGACGCTAATAATCGCGGAAACGTGGTTGACATCAAAAATCCAAGGAATCAAGGAAAAGACTGGCCATGCTAGGCTTGAATTTGACGCTATGTTGTCGTTGCGACGACAATTAAGAGTTACCCCTACTAGGGAAATCCCTATATGCACGCATTCTCTCCCGTCTACCAAAGACGCCGCCCAGCGTCCTATGAAGATTTATCGCGTATCCCCTGGTTGGGGCTGTTGGGCGACTCCGAAAGGGAGAAAGTAGTTGCGCAAATCGTCGTTGGCCAAGCGATGCCCGGAGACTATGTGTGCCGAATGGGGCGTTCGGTCACGTTTTGGTTTGGTGTCATTGAGGGGCTTTTAAAAATGAGCACCGACAGCGCAAGCGGGCGCACGATTACCTTCACGGGTGTTCCGCCGGGGGGGTGGTTTGGAGAAGGCACTGTTCTCAAGCGTGAGTCCTACCGCTACAACATTTCAGCTTTACGCAAAAGTGTTGTTGCGGGCTTGCCTGTTGATACATTTCATTGGTTGCTCGACCATTCGATAGGTTTCAACCGCTTTGTGATGAACCAACTCAATGAGCGGCTAGCTCAATTTATAGAGGCTCGAGAAATCGACCGATCCACCAATCCTGACGTACGCGTTGCACGCAATTTAGCTGCCTTATTTAATCCTGTGCTATTTCCCGGAGTTGGTGAAATTTTGCGCATCACACAACAAGAATTGGCATACCTAGTGGGTCTATCACGCCAACGTGTCAACGTTGCGCTCAATACATTGCAAGAGCAAGGCGCCATTCGTATTGAATACGGGGGCATGCGCGTGCTGAATTTGCAAGCCTTACAAAGTAGTGGCTTGAACGATATTGGCGCCGACTAACATGAAGACTCCACCCCTAGAACCCATTCGACTCAATAAACGCTTAGCAGAGATGGGTTTGTGCTCGCGACGTGAAGCAGATGCGTGGATCGAAAACGGATGGGTAATGGTCAACGGCCAGCCAGCCACCATGGGGGTGAAGGTGACGTCTGCAGACAACGTGGTGGTCGATCGACGCGCACATGGTCATCAAGAATCACAAGTCACCATTCTTTTACACAAACCCATGGGCTACGTCAGCGGCCAAGCAGAGGACGGCCATGAACCTGCTATCACCCTGATCCATGGGCGCAGCCACTGGCGTGAAGACATATCCAAAAACCGTATACAACCCTCGCAATTGCGGGGCTTGGCGCCAGCAGGAAGGTTGGATATCGACTCTGTTGGCCTTCTTGTCCTCACCCAAGACGGACGCGTGGCGCGGCAACTCATCGGCGAAGACAGCGAGATTGAAAAAGAATATTTGGTACGCGTGACATACCAAGACCACGCCACCGATGTCCAGAATTTATTTCCCAAAGAACAATTAATGCGCTTGCGCCACGGCTTGAGCCTTGATGGAAAAGCCCTCAAAGTAGCCCAAGTGGAATGGCAAAACCCCGAGCAACTGCGTTTTGTTCTGAAAGAGGGAAAAAAACGTCAAATTCGCCGAATGTGTGAATTGGTCGGTTTGCGGGTGGTAGGTCTTAAACGCGTGCGTATCGGGCGCGTAGCCCTGGGTAACTTGCCTGTAGGACAGTGGCGGTATTTGTCTGCCCACGAGAAGTTTTAAAGATACTTGAAATCTGTACCGCTCTCCTCATATAGAGGGTTTGTTGATTTCTCTTTAACTAAAAACAAGCTGCCATGTCTAAACACACCCATTCCTTCCAAGCCGAAGTATCGCAACTCTTGCACTTGGTCACCCATTCCTTGTATTCGAACAAGGAAATCTTTTTACGTGAACTCGTCTCCAATGCTTCAGACGCCTGTGACAAATTGCGCTACGAGGCGCTGAACAACGCAGCCTTATTTGAATGCCAGTCTGAACTCGAAGTGCGCGTGAGTTTTGACAAAGAAGCCAAAACCGTCACCATCTCCGATAACGGTATCGGCATGAGCCAACAAGAAGCGATTGACCACTTGGGCACGATTGCCAAAAGCGGCACGCGCGAGTTCATGGGCCAACTCAGTGGCGATCAAAAAACCGACGCCAAAGACCAAGGCGCATTGATTGGCCAATTCGGTGTGGGTTTTTATTCTGGCTACATCGTGGCAGACCGCATCACCGTGGAATCACGCCGCGCGGGTTTGAAAGCTGAAGAAGGTGTGCGTTGGAGCAGCACCGGCACGGGTGAGTTTGAAGTTGAAACCATCACTCAAGCCGATCGCGGCACCACCATTATTTTGCATTTGCGCGATGACGCCGACGAATACTTGAGTGCTTGGAAACTCAAGTCTGTCATCAACAAATATTCAGACCATATTTCTTTGCCCATTCGCATGCGCAAAGAGGTGTGGAAAGAAGGCGAGAAAGACCAACCCGGTGAAATGGTGGTGACAGATGAATGGGAAACCGTGAACCAAGCGAACGCGCTGTGGGCACGTCCTAAAAAAGATGTCACTGACGAACAGCATCTTGAGTTCTACAAACACATCAGCCATGACTTCGAGCCCCCTTTGGCTTGGACCCATAACCGTGTAGAGGGCAGCACCGAATACACACAACTGCTCTACATCCCATCCAAAGCCCCGATGGACTTGTTCAACCGCGACAAACAAGCGGGATTGAAGTTGTATGTGAAACGCGTCTTCATCATGGACGATGCAGAAGCCTTGATGCCCACTTACTTGCGTTTCATCAAAGGCGTGGTCGACTCTGCCGACCTGCCCTTGAATGTGAGTCGCGAACTCCTACAAGAAAGCCGTGATGTCAAAGCGATTCGCGAAGGCAATACCCGCCGCGTCTTGTCTGTGCTCGAAGACTTGAGCAAACACGACACACCTGCTGACGACGCGAGCGAAGACGACAAAAAAGACGCTGGCAAATTCACCAAGTTTTATGCTGAGTTCGGTGCAGTGCTGAAAGAAGGTTTAGGCGAAGACTTCAGCAACAAGGACAAGATCGCCAAACTCTTGCGCTTTGCCAGTACCACCAGCGATACCGTGAGCGTTTCATTCGCGGACTACAAAGCCCGCATGAAAGAAGGCCAAGAGGCGATCTACTACATCACAGCTGATACATTGGCTGCCGCCAAAAACAGCCCACAACTCGAAGTCTTCCGTAAGAAAGGCATCGAGGTGTTGTTGATGACAGACCGCGTGGACGAATGGGCTTTGAACTTCTTGAACGAGTTCGATGGCACACCCTTGCAGTCCGTTGCCAAAGGTGCTGTCGATTTAGGCAAGCTCCAAGACGAAGCCGAGAAGAAGGCGGCTGAAGATGCCGCTGAAACCTTCAAACCCATCTTGGCCAAACTCAAAGAAGCCCTCAAAGACAAAGCAGAAGATGTGCGCGTGACCACACGCTTGGTGGATTCACCAGCTTGCTTGGTCGTGAAAGACCACGGCATGTCCATGCAATTGGCGCGCATGCTCAAGCAAGCAGGCCAAGAAGCGCCTGAAGTCAAGCCCGTTTTGGAAGTCAATGCAGAACACGCGTTGGTGAAAAAACTCAGCGCGGACGCCAATCCGCATTTCCATGATTTGGCGCACATCTTGTTTGACCAAGCCTTGCTTGCTGAAGGTGGCTTGCCTGAAGACCCCGCTGCCTATGTGAAGCGGGTCAATGCTCTGCTCGTTTAAACCACCAATGCGGGCTCTTGCATAGCCTCGCATTGTTCTTCGAGCATATGGATTTGGCCAGCCCAATAATCGCTGCTACCAAACCATGAAAAATGTTGCACAAACGCCGGGTCATCCCGGCGTCTTGCTAACCAAGCGCTGTAATGGATTAAACGCAAGGTGCGTAATGGTTCTATTAGCGCCAACTCAGAGCGATTGAGTTCGCGCATTTGCTCGTAGCCGTCTAACAAGACGCTTAATTGATAAGTTTGTTGTTTTCGGTCGCCACTGATAAGCATCCACAAGTCTTGGATAGCAGGCCCCATGCGCGCATCATCCAAGTCCACGAAATGCGGACCGCCATTGGCTTGATCCGTCGGCGTCCACAAAATATTGCCTGGGTGGCAATCGCCGTGCAAGCGAATCAGCTGGCTGGGATGTTCTGCAAAAACGTCCTTCGCAATGGCTATCGCTTTTTCACACCAAGACGTCCAAGTGGCTTGTTGGTCTAGGGGAATCATGTTGTTATCTAAAAGCCAATCACGTGAATCGATCGCAAAGGTTTGTAGATTCAATGTGGGGCGCGTTGCAAAAGCCTGCTTCTGCCCCACGCTGTGTATGCGTGCAATAAAGCGCCCTATCCACTCCAGCACTTCTACGTCATCCAACTCAGGCATGCGACCGCCTCTACGTGGGCTTACGCTGAACGCAAAGCCAGCAGCGTGGTGCAAAGTATTGCCATTCAAAACCAACGGGCCAACCACTTGGATTTCTTCAGCCATTAACTCTGCAGAGAACGCGTGTTCTTCTAGTATTTGCGCATCGCTCCAACGCTCTGGTCTATAGAACTTGGCGACCAATGCTTGCTCATCCTCGAGCATGACTTGATAGACGCGGTTCTCGTAAGAGCTCAAGGCCATCAATCTGCCGTCGACTGCAAGTCCTAAGTCTGACAAAGCGTCGAGCACCACATTGGGTGTGAGCCCTTCGTAAGCGTGTGTGGCTGGCAACTTAAGCGCCCCAGACTACGTCTTTGCCTGCTTTGTGCGCGCGTTGCAGCATCTCGATAAAAGGTGCTGCACGTTGTCTCAAACTGACTGGTCGCTCTTGTCCAGAAGTAACAGCCCCTTTTGAGTCTTTTGTATCTTTTGTGTCTGCTGAACTACTTAGGTTTTGTGCATCCAATTGCGCCCGTGTATCTTCTTCTTGTTGCACCGCTTGACGCAAAGCCTCTATGGCTCGCGGCATTTCTAACACTTCCAAAATACCTTTGGGCACAGGCTCTTTACCAATGATGCGCAATATCTGCTTGCCGTTGGGCTCGAGCATGATGAGATCTGCAGTCGCTTTGGATTTGAATTTGTAGAGCATGGTGGGGATTGTGCACACACGAAAATGCCCGCACAGGGCGGGCATTGAAAGTGGTTGCGCGAGGAGGATTTGAACCTCCGACCTTTGGGTTATGAGCCCAACGAGCTACCAGGCTGCTCCATCGCGCGACAAGAGGGTTAGTGTACCTTAAGAAGCGCTTGTTTCGCTAGTAGCGACGTCTTGTATTTCAGGACGATCGACTAATTCAACGAATGCCATGGGTGCGTTATCACCAACGCGAAAGCCCATTTTCAGAATACGGGTGTAGCCGCCTGGACGAGCTTTGTAGCGTGGGCCGAGTTCATTGAACAATTTAACAACGCTGTCGCGGTCGCGCAAACGGTTGAATGCCAAACGGCGATTTGCAACAGTTGGCTCTTTAGCCAAAGTGATCATTGGCTCGATGACGCGGCGCAATTCTTTGGCTTTTGGCAAAGTAGTTTTGATGGCCTCGTGCTCAATGAGCGAGTTCATCATGTTGCGCAACATCGCCAAGCGGTGTTCGCTGGTGCGGTTGAGTTTTCTGAGTCCGTGTCCGTGACGCATGGTGTTTCCTTTAGTATTTTGCCGGCCGCCGTATCAGGTACGGCCAGGTGACGGAGTTTTAGGTTGCTGATGAAGCGATCAGCGGCGCTCTAAGCCTGCAGGTGGCCAGTTCTCGAGCTTCATGCCCAAGGTCAAACCACGCGAAGCCAAAACTTCTTTGATTTCGTTGAGTGACTTACGACCCAAATTAGGTGTCTTGAGCAACTCGTTTTCGGTGCGTTGGATCAAATCACCGATGTAGTAAATGTCTTCGGCCTTGAGGCAGTTGGCAGAACGCACGGTGAGTTCCAATTCGTCGACAGGACGCAACAAAATAGGATCGTAATTCTGGTTGCCACGCGGTGCTTCGGCCATCAAGCTAGTGATTTGATCGCCTTCTAACTGTGCAAACACAGCGAGTTGTTCGACCAAGATTTTGGAAGAGGCGCGCACTGCGTCCTCAGCAGAGATGGCACCGTTGGTTTCGATTTCCATGACCAAGCGGTCTAAATCGGTACGTTGTTCAACACGTGCGTTTTCAACGCTGTAGCTGACACGGCTCACAGGTGAGAACGAAGCATCCAACACAATGCGGCCGATAGATTTGCTGGGCTCTTCGCCATAACGACGCACAGTTCCTGGCACATAGCCGCGGCCTGTTTCCACTTTTAGCTGGATGTCGATCTTGCCGCCTTGCGACAAGTTGGCGATCACATGGCCTGGGTTGATGATTTCCACATCGTGCGGGGTTTGGATGTCAGCAGCAGTTACAGCGCCTTCACCGTCTTTGCGCAAGCTCAAAGTGACTTCGTCGCGGTTGTGCAACTTGAAGACCACGCCTTTGAGGTTTAGCAAAATGTTGACAACGTCTTCTTGCACGCCGTCGATCGATGAGTACTCGTGTACGACGCCAGCGATGGTGACTTCGGTGACGGCATAGCCAACCATAGAAGACAACAACACGCGACGCAAAGCGTTGCCCAAGGTGTGGCCATAGCCACGCTCAAACGGCTCCAACGTTACTTTGGCGCGGTTGTGGCCGATTTGTTCTACGTGGATATTTTTTGGTTTCAACAAATTAGTCTGCATTCAGATTTCCTCTCAATACCCCCGGCTCGTTACACCGGTAAGGCAGGTTGTCTGGAACCACGCAATATCGAAACACTGCATGGGGTGCGTTCGGCTGAAGGTTTCAACCTAGATTAACGCGAATAAAGTTCGACGATCAATGATTCGTTGATGTCGGCTGCGAACTCGTCGCGGTCAGGGGATTTCTTGAAAGTACCTTCGGCTTTGTCGACATTGACTTCGACCCAAGCTGGCATGCCAACTTGTTTCGCCAATTCGAGGGCTTCGAGTACTCGGCCTTGTTTTTTAGACTTCTCGCGCACGGCGATGACGTCACCCGCCTTGACCAAGTAAGACGGAATGTTCACTTGGTTGCCGTTGACGGTGATGGCTTTGTGAGAGACCAATTGACGGGCTTCTGCGCGTGTAGAGCCAAAACCCATGCGGTAGACCACGTTGTCCAAGCGCGATTCCAAAATGAACAACAGGTTGGCACCGGTGTTGCCTTTTTTCTGATCGGCTTGAGCAAAGTAGCGGCGGAACTGACGCTCCAACACACCGTACATGCGTTTGACTTTTTGCTTCTCGCGCAACTGCAAACCGAAGTCTGATGTGCGCTGTCCAGAAGTGCGGCCGTGTTGACCAGGTTTTGTGTCGAACTTAGATTTGTCTGCAATCGAGCGACGAGCGCTCTTTAAAAACAAATCCGTGCCTTCACGTCTTGATAGTTTGGCTTTAGGGCCTAAGTAACGTGCCACTTGAATTTCCTTCTTTAATCATCTGCTCACTAGAAGTGAGGAGCCACAGGTCGAAACCAGCGGCGGTGGGCTTTGGTTTGACAGTTTTAAGCGCGAACGCTTAGATACGACGACGCTTTTGTGGACGGCAACCGTTGTGCGGTACCGGTGTCACATCAGCGATCGAGTTAATACGAATACCCAATGCGGCTAAAGCACGCACGGAAGATTCGCGACCAGGACCTGGGCCTTTGATTTCAACGTCCAGGTTCTTGATGCCTTGGTCAACAGCTGCACGGCCTGCCACTTCAGAAGCAACTTGCGCTGCAAATGGAGTGGACTTGCGTGAACCCTTGAATCCTTGTCCACCTGACGATGCCCAAGACAAGGCATTGCCTTGGCGGTCGGTGATGGTGATGATGGTGTTGTTAAAAGACGCGTGCACGTGCGCAATACCGTCAGCAATATTTTTGCGAACTTTTTTGCGGACACGTTGTGCAGCGCTATTAGTAGGTGCTTTAGCCATGGTTATGCCTTCAATCTAATTATTTTTTCAAGGACTGCGCCGCTTTGCGCGGGCCCTTGCGGGTGCGCGCATTCGTGCGTGTGCGTTGCCCACGCAAAGGAAGACCGCGGCGATGACGGAAACCACGGTAGCAGCCTATGTCCATCAATCGCTTGATGTTCATGGTGGTTTCACGACGCAAGTCACCTTCGATGGTGATGCCATTGATCTGGTCTCGAATTTTTTCTAAATCCGAATCAGTGAGATCTTTGATCTTTTTAGCGTAGTCAATACCGCAAGCTTCACAAATCTTGCGAGCGCGGGGGCGACCAATGCCAAAAATAGCAGTTAAGCCGATTTCTGTATGTTTGTTTGGCGGAATATTAATGCCAGCGATACGTGCCATATGCGTCCTCTTTAAACCAGTTACATCAGCCTTGACGCTGCTTGTGGCGTGGATCTGTACAGATCACGCGAACCACACCCTTGCGTCGGATGACTTTGCAGTTGCGGCAAATTTTTTTTACCGAAGCCGAAACTTTCATTTCACTCTCCTAAAACCCGTTATTTGCTTGGACTTAACCAAGCGTTGTTTTAAAACTTGCTTTCTTAAGCAGCGACTCATATTGCTGACTCATCATGTAGTTTTGCACTTGGGCCATGAAGTCCATAGTGACCACCACAATAATGAGCAAGGATGTGCCGCCGAAATAGAAAGGTACGTTGTATTTCAAAATCAAGAACTCAGGCAACAAGCACACAAAGGTGATGTAGATGGCGCCAACTAATGTCAAGCGCACCAGAATCTTGTCAATGTACTTAGCGGTTTGATCGCCAGGGCGAATCCCGGGTACAAACGCACCGCTTTTCTTCAGGTTGTCAGCCGTTTCGCGGCTATTAAAAACCAAGGCTGTGTAGAAGAAGCAGAAGAAAATAATCGCCGCTGCATACAACATCACGTACACAGGTTGCCCTGGTGCTAGCGCAGCTGAAATGTCTTTAAGCCACAGCATGCTATCGCCCGAACTAAACCAACTCACCACCGTAGCTGGTAACAAAATAATTGACGACGCAAAAATAGGAGGAATGACACCGGCCATATTGAGTTTTAAAGGCAAGTGTGATGACTGACCGCCATAGACCTTGTTACCAACTTGGCGGCGGGCGTAGTTGACCAAGATTTTGCGCTGCCCGCGCTCAACAAAGACTACGAAATAAGTGACCCCAGCAACAACCAGCACGATCAGGATGGCTGCGATGATGCTCATAGCACCTGTACGCACCAATTCCAATAACCCACCGATAGAGCCGGGCAAGCCAGCTGCAATGCCTGCAAAAATCAGAATTGAAATGCCATTACCCAAGCCACGCTCAGTAATCTGTTCACCCAACCACATCAAGAACATAGTTCCAGCAGTCAGCGTGAGCATGGCTGTTAAACGAAATGCCATGCCAGGTTGATTGACTAAGCCAGCAGAGGCCTCAAGAGCAATAGCAATACCCATAGATTGAAACATGGCCAAGCCTAGTGTGCTGTAGCGTGTGTATTGGGTGATTTTTCGGCGACCAGCTTCGCCTTCTTTTTTCAACTGCTCTAGTGACGGCAACACATAGGTGAGCAACTGCATGATGATGGACGCAGAGATATAAGGCATGATGCCCAGTGCGAACACCGTAAAGCGCGACAAAGCACCACCCGAGAACATATTGAACAAACTCAAAATGCCGCCTTGCTGGCCTTTGAAGAGTTGTTGCAATTGGTTCGGGTCAATTCCAGGAACTGGAATGTGCGCGCCCACGCGATAGACCACCAAAGCCAACAACAAAAAGACGAGTCGGCGACGTAAGTCACCGAACTTGTCGTTGTTGCCGATAGAGGAGGTAGCCACGCGCTTAGTCTCTGCTAATGATTAGTTGACCGAACCGCCAGCGGCTTCGATTGCTGCTTTGGCAGCAGCAGTAGTTCCAATACCGTTAAGTTTGACTGCTTTTTTAATTTCGCCAGTCTTGATGACCTTGACTACTTTGGCAATTGCAGAAACTAGCCCAGCTGTTTTCAATGTCAATATGTTGACCTCAGCTTGACCAAGTTGCTCTAACGTAGCCAATGTGATTTCAGCGTTGTACTTCAAAGAGGCTGACTTGAATCCGCGTTTGGGCAAGCGGCGTTGCAAAGGCATTTGTCCGCCTTCGAACCCGACTTTATGGTAGCCGCCAGCACGTGATTTTTGACCTTTGTGGCCACGGCCAGCAGTTTTGCCTAGGCCTGAACCAATACCGCGACCAACGCGGCGTTTTGCGTGTTTTGCACCAGGTGCATGTTGGATGTCATTGAGTTCCATAACGGACCTTTAGAGAACTTTGACCAGGTAACTGATCTTGTTGATCATGCCGCGCACAGCGGGGGTGTCTTGCAACTCACTCACAGAGTTGAGCTTGCGCAGACCCAAGCCACGGACAGTGGCGCGGTGCGATTCTTTGGTACCAATGGGGCTACGCACCAATTGGACTTTGACGGTTTGTTGTGCAGATGTGCTCATCGAATGCTCCGATATCAGGCGAAGATGTCTTCGACGTTCTTGCCACGCTTGGCCGCTACTTCAGAAGCCGTGGTGGAATTTTTCAATGCGTCCAACGTGGCGCGAACCATGTTGTAAGGATTAGAAGTGCCATGGCTTTTTGCCACGATGTCGGTAATGCCCATCACTTCGAACACGGCACGCATAGGGCCGCCTGCAATGATGCCAGTACCCTTAGGTGCGGGAATCATCATCACGTTTGCGGCGCCATGGCGACCATGTACGGTGTGGTGAATAGTGCCGTTCTTCAAAGACACTTTCATCATGTTGCGGCGGGCTTCTTCCATTGCCTTTTGCACAGCAGCTGGCACTTCTTTTGATTTGCCTTTGCCCATGCCAACGCGGCCGTCATTGTCACCAACGACTGTCAAAGCTGCGAAGCCGAGAATACGTCCGCCCTTGACCACTTTGGTGACGCGGTTGACCGCGATCATTTTTTCCTTCAGACCGTCTTCTGGTCCGTCAGTTTTGGTGTTTGCCTGTAATTTAGCCATGTGTGTTTTCCAATTCTTGTTCGATCAGAACTGCAAGCCAGCTTCGCGGGCTGCGTCAGCCAAAGCCTTGACGCGGCCGTGGTAGGCGAAGCCTGCACGGTCAAACGCGACCTTTTCAACGCCTGCGGCTTTGGCTTTTTCAGCAATGCGCTTACCAATGACTTGCGCGGCATTGATATTGCCGCCCTTGCCGGTTGCGCCCAAGGACTTGCGAACGTCTGCTTCTGCGGTGGAAGCAGCAGCAATAATTTTGGTTCCACAGCCAGAAATCACGCTGGCGTAGATGTGTAGGTTGCTGCGGCTGACGGTCAAACGGGCTACGCCTTGATTGGCAATACGGATACGGGTTTGACGCGCTCTGCGCAGTCGCTGCTCTTTTTTGTTCAACATATTGCAGCTCCTTATTTCTTCTTAGTCTCTTTGATCGTGATCTTTTCATCTGCATAGCGGATGCCCTTGCCTTTGTAAGGCTCTGGGGGTCGGATCGCACGAATCTCAGCGGCTACTTGGCCTACGCGCTGGCGGTCCGCACCCTTGATGATGATCTCGGTAGGTGCAGGTGTTTCCACCTTGATACCAGCAGGCATTTGTTTATCAACGGGGTGAGAGAAACCCACCGACAGGTTGAGCTTGGCACCACTAGCTTGGGCTTTGTAACCCACACCAACCAAAGTTAACTTCTTCTCGAAGCCTTTGGACACGCCGATCACCATGTTGTTGAACAACTGGCGCAAAGTTCCGCTCATGGCGTTGGCTTCGCGTGACTCGTTGGCGGGAATAAAACTGACGGAGCCAGCGTTGTTAGCAACGGTGACCAAAGCATTTGCGGCGATGGACAGCGTACCGCCCGTGCCTTTGACGCTGATTTGTGATGCATTGATGGTCACGTCCACACCTTGTGGCACGGTGACGGGCATTTTTCCAACTCGGGACATGTGTATATCTCCTTGTGCTGGGGTTAAGCGACGTAGCAGAGCACTTCGCCACCGACACCGGTAGCACGCGCTTTGCGATCAGTCATCACGCCTTTTGGCGTCGTCACGATAGCCACGCCTAAGCCGTTCATCACGCTAGGAATGGCATCGCAGCCTTTGTATACGCGCAAGCCAGGACGGCTGACGCGCTCGATACGCTCGATCACTGGACGGCCAGCGTAGTACTTGAGAGAAATCTCAAGTTCGCTTTTGCCAGCGTCTTGTTTGACTTGGAATCCGTCGATGTATCCCTCTTCTTTCAAGACTTGCGCGATGGCAATCTTGACCTTGGAAGAAGGCACCATGACGGTAGGTTTTGCCACCATTTGCGCATTGCGAATGCGAGTCAGCAAATCGGCGATTGGGTCACTCATGCTCATTGAATATCTCCTGACCGATTACCAGCTGGCCTTGGTGATGCCGGGAATATTGCCTTGGAAAGCAAGTTCGCGGATCTTGGCGCGGCCGAGGCCAAATTGGCGGAATGTGCCGCGTGGGCGACCGGTGATTTCACAACGGTTGCGTTGACGGGTGGGGTTTGCGTTACGGGGTAGTTTTTGCAAGCCCAAACGTGCAGCAGCACGCTCTTCGTCGCTGCGTTTTGCATCGCCTGCAATGGATTTGAGTTCCGCATACTTTGCTGCGTACTTTGCTACCAGTCTGTCGCGCTTGAGTTCGCGCTCAATCAAAGCTACTTTAGCCACGTGTCACCTCAGTTCTTGAACGGGAAACGAAAGCCAGCGAGCAGTGCTTTGCACTCGTCGTCTGTTTTGGCCGTCGTGGTAATGCTGATATTGAGGCCGCGCAGTGCGTCGACTTTGTCGTACTCAATCTCAGGGAAAATGATTTGCTCTTTGACGCCGATGTTGTAGTTACCGCGGCCATCAAAGGCACGACCGGAAATACCACGGAAGTCACGCACGCGGGGCAACGCGATGGTCACGAAGCGGTCGAGGAATTCATACATCTGTACGCCACGCAAAGTGACCATGCAACCGATAGGTTGTTGTTCGCGGATTTTGAAACCAGCGATCGCCTTCTTAGCCTTGGTAACCACAGGCTTTTGACCCGCAATTTTGGTCAAGTCGCCGACAGCGCTATCCATCACCTTTTTATCAGCCACTGCTTCGCTGACGCCCATGTTCAGGGTGATTTTGGTTAAACGCGGCACCTCCATGGGTGACTTGTAGCCAAACTTGGCTGTCAACTCAGGAACGAGCTTTTCGCGGTAGTGTTGTTGTAAACGTGCCATGTTTATGCCACCTTAATTTCTTCGCCGCTGGACTTGAAGACGCGCACTTTGCTGCCATCAGCCAGGACCTTGATGCCCACGCGGTCTGCACGACCGGTTGTGGCGTTGTAGATAGCCACGTTGGATTGGTGAATCGGCATAGTTTTTTCAACAATGCCACCTTGCGAACCCGCCATGGGGTTGGGCTTGGTGTGTTTTTTCACCAGATTAATGCCTTCAACCACCAAGTGGCTGTCATCTTTACGCAGCGACACAACGCCACGCTTGCCCTTGTCACGTCCAGCGAGAACGATGACTTGGTCGCCTTTACGAATCTTGTTCATGGGCCAGTCCTTACAGAACTTCAGGAGCCAAAGACACGATCTTCATGAACTTCTCAGTACGCAATTCACGCGTAACTGGGCCGAAGATGCGGGTGCCAATAGGCTCCAACTTTGCATTGAGCAACACAGCTGCGTTGCCATCGAATTTGACGAGTGAGCCATCGCCACGGCGTATGCCTTTGGCAGTGCGAACCACAACCGCGCTGTAGATCTCGCCCTTTTTAACGCGACCCCGCGGAGCGGCTTCTTTAACGCTCACCTTGATAATGTCGCCTACGCTTGCGTAGCGACGCTTGGAGCCGCCAAGCACCTTGATGCACAAAACGGATTTCGCACCCGTGTTGTCGGCGACGTCTAACCGAGATTCAGTTTGTATCATTTCTTGTATTCCCAACTTGCATCAGTTTTTTTGATTAGTTCAAACCTGAATCAGGCTCGAAGCTCTCAAAAATACTAATCAGTCTTGGGCCCGTCATCCACGTCTTGAACCACTCAAGACACTTCAATTTGGGGCAGATTGCTCCGCTTCTTTAAAGCGAAGCCGCAAATTATGCCATGTTTTTGTGGCCTTCGTCAATAAGCTTGTTGGCGCACCTTGCATTGTTGTAAATCTCAGACAATCACTGCAGTCTTGTCTTCCCCTCTTCTTCTATGACGTCTTCGCGTTCCACCACTACTTTTACAACCGACCAGAGCGCCGCAAAGCCGCACATTGCGTTTATTGGGGGGGGCAATATGGCAAGCGCCATGATTGGCGGGTTGGTTAAACAAGGGCTTCCTCTTGAAAAGTTGACGGTTGTTGAGCCTTTTGCAACGACGCGCGCGAGCCTACGCGACCAATTCGGATTGGCTCCCCTGTCGACAGCTGACCAGTCCTTGGGGAAAGCCGAATTAGTTGTTTGGGCCGTCAAACCCCAAAACTTGCGTGAAGCAGTCGGGCAAGCAGGATTGTTTTGCAAGCAAGCTTTGCATCTGAGCGTAGCTGCAGGCATTCGAAGCGACAGCTTGGCCCAATGGCTGGATTCGCAACGCATCGTCCGCGCCATGCCCAACACGCCCGCCTTGGTAGGGCTGGGACAAACGGGCTTGTTTGCGCGGCCCGGGGTTTCAGTAGGCGATAAAACTTGGGTTCAATGGCTGGTAGCTAGTACGGGGCAATTTCTGTGGGTCAGTGATGAGGCGCAAATGGACGCAATCACCGCGGTTTCGGGGTCTGGTCCTGCTTACGTCTTTTTCTTTATGGAGGCGATGGAAAAAGCCGCAATTGGTATGGGTTTATCTGCAGAGCAGGCTAAACAGCTCGCCATTGGTACCTTTGTAGGCGCAAGCGCATTGGCACAAAGCGCGCAAGATCCGGTTTCCGTTCTACGAGACCGCGTTACCTCCAAAGGCGGCACCACCCATGCTGCTATTGCTTGTCTGCAATCGGCACAAGTTGACGTGCTATTCCAAGACGCTATCAAGGCTGCTCAGGCACGGGCCCAAGTCTTGGGTGATGCCTTTGGCAAAAACGATTGAGCGAGAATCACCCCACTACTTTCAAGCACACGAACCATGCACAAGCTTCTCTCAACTCTTCTTGCCACTGTTACCCTGTCATTTGTTGTGTCTGCTCAAACCGTGACGCCCTCTGCAACCAGTGCGCAGACTGTTGCCAAGACAGCTCCCCTACTAGCTAACACCGATAAAGCTGCATCCCCGGAACCCAGCAAGGCCAACAAAAAGAGTAAAAAGAAAAAGCTCAAGAAAAAAAAGGCCCGCCGCGCTAAGGGCCAGTGAGCGATTAGCTGGGCAAGCTAAATCCCGCCACAATGCCAGCAAAAACACTGGCACCTAGCCAATGGTTCATTCGAAAAGCCTTGAAACACCCCTCTCGGGTTCGGTTTTTAATGAGTTGAAAGTGCCACAAAACTTGCGCAATTGAAACAACAAGTGCCACCATCCAAGGCCACCCAAGTGCTTGTTCTTGTAACAGCGCCCCCCAGCCGCTGAGAAACACAACATAAAACAGCATTACAGCAAGCACATCGTTCTCACCCAGCGTGATTGCAGAGGTCTTCATGCCTATCTGCAGATCATCGTCACGGTCAACCATGGCGTATTCGGTGTCGTACGCTAAGACCCAGAACAGGTTGAAAGCCCAAAAAGCCCAGGCCTGCCAAGGCACGCATTGCGTCAAAGAGTTAATGGTTATTTCTTGCCAAGCCAATCCGGCGCCTCTGACAGCAGCAAATGCCATAGGAATTCCAAAGCTAAAAGCCACACCCAGGACAGCCTGTGGCATGGACACCACCCGCTTGGCATAGGGGTATATCAAAGTCACGGCCAAGGCTACAAAGGACAAGGCCACTGCTGCAGGATTGGTGGTCAGCACTAAGCCAAATGCCAGTAATGCCAAAACAGCCCCCAACAGCAAGGCTTGACGAACAGTGACGGCCCCTCGGGTGACAGGCCTTTGGGCCGTGCGTTTAACGTGCTTATCGAACTCGCGGTCTGCTACATCGTTGATGCAACAACCCGCACTGCGCATCAGAACGGTTCCCGCCACAAACACACCCATCAAATGCCAGCCAGGCCAGCCACCCGCGGCGATCCACAGGCCTGAGAGCGAAGGCCACAGCAACAACAACCAGCCAGCCGGTCGGTTCCAGCGAATCAAATCTAGATATAAACGCCAACGCGGTTCCATAGGCTCAAGACAAACGCGTCAAGCCTTGCAGTTCGCACGCATAAACAGCATTGCGTAAAGCCGCAATCGCTTCGTAGCGGGTAAAACTGCGCCGCCACGCCAGCACGACACGTCGCTTGGGTGGCTCCCCACCACCTTCGTCCATGATGGGTAAAAAACGTACGTAGGTTTCTTCGTTTTTTTTGCGCTTAGGCAAGTTGTCCCATGCGTCTTTTGGCACGCTTGATCGGGGGACTAAGGTTACACCCATCCCAGCAGCCACCATATGCTTAATAGTTTCAAGAGAAGATCCTTCGAAGCTTTTTTGTATGCCAGCAGCGTTGGTAGAAAACCTTGCGAACTCTGGACACACCTCCAACACATGGTCACGAAAGCAGTGCCCGTTTCCAAGCAACAACATGGTCTCGTTTTTCAAAGCGGTGGCGCTGACTTCTTTTTCTGCTGCCAAAGGGTGATTGCTTGGCACAGCCGCCATGAATGGCTCGTCGTACAAAGGCGCAGTAGCCAAGCCGGCGTCTGGAAAAGGCTCGGCCAAGATAGCGCAATCGATCTCGCCAGTGCGCAACATCTCTAGCAATTTGACGGTGAAGTTTTCGAGCAACATCAACGGCATTTCTGGAGACTTTTGAATGACGTTGCGCACCAAGTCTGGCAACAGGTAGGGCGCGATAGTGTAGATGACCCCGAGCTTCAACGGCCCAGCCAACGGGTTTTTGCCACGTTTGGCGATTTCTTTGATGTTGGCAGCTTGCTCCAATACGCTTTGCGCTTGGCGCACGATTTCTTCGCCCAAATTGGTGACGGCCACTTCGTTGGCGCTACGCTCAAACAACTTGACGTCGAGTTCTTCTTCGAGTTTTTTAATCGCCACCGACAACGTGGGCTGCGACACAAAGCATGCATCGGCCGCACGGCCAAAGTGCTTTTCGCGGGCGACTGCCACGATGTATTTGAGTTCGGTCAGGGTCATCGAATTAAGCTTTCAAGAAGTCTGATTTTCCACCTAACCAACGTTGCACATGGCGCTCGGCAAGTTCTGGGTATTGGTCGAGCATGCGGGGGGCTAATGCTCGGGCCCATTCCAATAGTTCTATGTCTACGGCCAAATCAGCAAAGCGCAGCATGGCGGCGCCCGATTGCCGCGCGCCTAGAAACTCTCCCGGCCCGCGAATTTCCAAGTCGCGTCTGGCAATTTCAAAACCATCTGAGGTTTCGACCATGGCCCGTAAGCGTTCACGAGCTGTTTCACTCACGCGTCCACTTTCGCCTGTTGCGTACATCAGCACACAGGCTGATGCTGCGGCACCCCGCCCCACACGGCCTCTGAGTTGGTGAAGTTGTGAGAGGCCAAATCGTTCGGCGTGTTCAATGACCATGAGCGAGGCATTGGGGACATCGACGCCCACTTCGATCACGGTGGTGCTCACCAACAGGCCCATAGTCCCACTTTCAAACAAGGCCATGACAGCTTTTTTTTCTGCGGGCGGCATGCGCGAGTGGAGCAATCCGACCATGACGGGCTTGGCGCCTGGCGGGTTCAATGCTTCGGTAAGTAGGGCATGTGTTTCGGTGGCGTTGGTGAGGTCTAGCGCTTCACTTTCTTCTATGAGCGGGCAGACCCAGTAGACCTGCCGGCCTTCTTCGAGTTGTTGGCGAATGCGGGCAATGAGTTCGTCACGGCGGGTTTCTGCGATGAGTTTGGTGACTACGGGGGTGCGGCCGGGGGGGAGTTCGTCTAGGGTGGAGACGTCTAGGTCGGCGTAGTAGCTCATGGCTAGCGTTCTGGGGATGGGGGTGGCGCTCATCATGAGCATGTGGGGCTCTGTATCCGATTGCATTTTTTCTCTCAATGCCAAGCGTTGCGCTACGCCGAATCTATGTTGCTCGTCGATGATGGCTAAGGCTAGGTTTTTAAATTGCACTTGTTCTTGTATTACTGCGTGTGTACCGACTACCAATGCTGCTTCGCCACTGGCTATGAGTTCCAGCATTTCTGTGCGTTCTTTTTTCTTTTGGCTACCGGTTAGCCACGCTACGCGTTTGCCTAATGGGGTCAGCAGTGGTTCTAACCAACCTATGAGTTTTCGGAAATGTTGTTCGGCCAAGATTTCGGTGGGTGCCATGAGGGCGCACTGCCATCCGTTGTCGATGGCGATGGCTGCTGCCAATGCAGCGACTACGGTTTTCCCGGATCCGACGTCGCCTTGCAATAAGCGATGCATGGGAATGGGGCGTTGTATGTCGTTGGCTATTTCTTCTCCAACTCGTCTTTGTGCGTTAGTTAGG
>JAGWXI010000092.1 GCA_018969975.1 Burkholderiales bacterium | reverse complement strand
CTGGCGGAAACGAAGGGATTCGAACCCTTGATGAGGCTCAACACCCCATACTCCCTTAGCAGGGGAGCACCTTCGGCCACTCGGTCACGTTTCCAGCAAAAAAATCATTGTAGACGCAAATTTACCTTACGTGATAAGCCGATGGGCCCGCTCGACACAAAGCCTTGCTGACTTCACTAAGCTTGGCACAAAGGCATGTCCTGAACGTAGGGCACTCGCGAGGATCGCCAAATCTTCGATGTATTCATGCACCATTTGGTTTCTTAGTCGGCGCATTTCCATCCAACTGTCTGCTGATTCAATAAAGCCTAGTTTTTCAGCCCTATCTAAATTATCAATAGCAGCCCCAGTCTTTTCAGCCATGCTGATTAACAGAGCAGGTAGCAGTTTGTCACCAACCGTGTCTTGAAGTCTTCCAAATCGGGAAACAAATGCATCCAAGCGCTCGGCAAGAATGGGATCTGATTCGATTTTTTGAGCATCTTCAACAGTAAACAGATCACCAAATAAGCGTGCATCTGTTTGCAACAAATGAACGCACTCCTTTTCAGTGACGCGCGCTAGAAACGACAAGCGTTCTTGGTGAGATGCAGGTATATTCACAGTCGCACCCCCTCTTGAAGCGCCACGGTGTGGATAGGCAATTGCATTAAATTTGGTGCTTTAATAATCACATCCACTTTTCGTCCATGCATCGCTAGAGAAACTCGCGTTGCTATTTTTGCTGACAGTTGTGCGGGTTCAATCACTTCTGCGTCAACCTCTACAAGTAGATCAACATCACCACCTTTGGATTGATCATCGACCCGAGATCCGAACAACCATGCACGCGCATCATTTCCAGCCAACTCATGTGTAGCCTGTTTGATGATTGTGATTTGCTCGGGGGTTAATCGCATCTTTGGTGATAGAAATAAAATCTTTAAGCCGCCTGCTCCAACTCAAAAGCCTTATGCAAAGCCCGAACAGCTAGTTCCATATATTTCTCGTCGATCACAACCGAGGTTTTGATTTCTGAGGTTGAAATCATCTGAATATTGATGCCCTCTTCACTCAATGAGCGAAACATTTTGCTAGCAATACCGACATGGCTACGCATACCGATTCCTACGATGGAGACCTTGCAAATTTTGGTGTCTCCGATAACTTCGGTGGCGCCCAAGGCAGAGACTACTTTGGCTTTTAGTAATTCAACTGCACGTGAAAAATCGTTGCGGTGTACAGTGAAACTGAAATCGGTCAAGCCGCCTTTGCTGATGTTTTGAATGATCATGTCAACTTCAATATTGCCTTCTGCAACGGCATCCAAAATTTGGTAGGCAATTCCGGGTTTGTCGGGCACGCCTACTATAGAAATTTTTGCCTCATCACGGTTAAACGCGATGCCTGATACAACGGCTTGTTCCATTTGTTCGTCTTCCTCAAAAGTGATCAAGGTGCCAGATTTGGCCTCTTCATGTATGTCGATATTCCATTCGGTAAAGCTCGAGAGCACGCGTAACGGCACTTTGTATTTGCCTGCAAATTCCACTGAGCGAATTTGTAAAACTTTGCTGCCCAATGAGGCCATTTCGAGCATTTCCTCAAAGCTCACGGTTTGCAAGCGACGCGCCTCAGGCACTACGCGAGGGTCGGTGGTGTAGACGCCATCGACATCGGTGTAGATCAAACATTCTTTAGCTTTTAAAGCGGCAGCCACGGCAACAGCAGAGGTATCTGAGCCGCCACGGCCCAAGGTGGTGATGTTTCCGTCATCATCCATGCCTTGAAAACCTGTGATGATGACCACACGTCCAGCATCTAAATCAGCTCGGACACGCTTGTCATCGATGGACTCGATGCGCGCTTTGGTGAATGCACTATTGGTGCGAATAGGCACTTGCCAACCTGCATAGCTGACCGATTGCATGCCCTCTGCTTGCAAAGCGATTGCAAGTAAGGCGGATGACGCTTGCTCTCCCGTTGCCGCGAGCATATCGAGTTCGCGGTCGTAAGAGGTGTTGGTGCTCGCAGGCGCGAGTTCTTTGGCTAGACCTAGTAATCGGTTGGTCTCGCCACTCATGGCAGATGGGACCACCACCATTTGGTGACCGGCGCGGGCCCATTTGGCGACGCGCTTAGCGACGTTGCTAATGCGCTCGGTCGAGCCCATCGATGTACCGCCGTATTTATGAACAATCAAAGACATTGCAGAAATAGTTAGTGTGTTTTGCAAAAAAAGCCTTCAATTGTAGCAACGCAAGACTGCCTCCTCGCGCTTGACAAAGCCTCTTCCCACCTTGATATGGATGTCGTGTCCACGGGTGGTGCACGATTTCACTTGCACTAACAAAGCCTCCATTTGCGCGGCACTCGCTGGCATGCTCTCTAGCACCAACCAGTGACGCAACACATTGGTTTGTCGGGCATCGCTCAATTGTTGCAATGCGTGAATATTCGGTGGGTTACCCACTTGCAACAAGTCTTGTTCTGCCAATTCTTGCAAGAGGCTTTGCGCTTGCGCAGCGTGCGAAGCGCTACGGGCAAAGGTTTGTCTGTATGCGGGAAATGCTTTTGCTAGTGCAGGAAGAATATCTGTGCGAATTTTGTTGCGGGTGTATCGGGTGTCTTGGTTGGTGGGGTCTTCGACCCATGTTTGTCCAATATCCGTTAGTGCTTGTCGCAAAGTGACACCCGGCACGTCCAACCAAGGACGGTGGTAAGTCACGCCTTGGCGCGTGAATACGGCTGGCATGCTGGCTAGTCCAGGCAACCCTGCACCACGTGAAAGCGCCAACAGCAAGGTCTCGACTTGGTCGTCGGCATGTTGGCCTAAGGCGATGTGTTGTACTGCCCCACCCCAATTCGATTGCAGTGCTTGGCTAAATGCTTGGTAACGCGCTTTGCGGGCCGCATCTTCTGGACTCTCGCCACTGGCGTGTGCGGCTTGCACCCGAACGACAACCAGGGGCACGTTCAGTTGATGGCACAAGGTTTCGCAATGCTTGGCAAATCCATCCGCTGCATCTTGCAAACCATGGTGCACATGGATAGCGTGGGTTTTTTCCGGCCAACGCAATGCGCTGGCGATCAGGAGTGCGGTGGAATCAGCCCCTCCGCTGAGTGCAACGGCCCAAGCGGGCGGATGCGCTAGCGCATCAAGCGATGGAAAGTTAGCGGGCGTCGGCTTTGGTGTCGCTGAATCGACCATAACTTTGCAGTCGCTCGTAGCGTCGCTCAAGCAGTTCTTTGACCTTCATATCTGTGACTTGGCGCCATGCGTCGTTCAAACCGCGCTTGAGTTGTGCCGACATTTGTTTAGGGTCACGGTGCGCACCGCCCACGGGTTCGTTGACGATTTTGTCGATCAAGCCAAGTGCTTTTAAGCGATGCGCAGTGATACCGAGTGCCTCTGCAGCGTCTTCTGCGCGGTCCGAGGTTTTCCACAAAATGGAGGCGCAGCCTTCAGGGCTGATCACAGAGTAAACAGAATATTGCAGCATCAACACTTGGTCCGCCACGCTGATGGCCAATGCACCGCCCGAGCCACCTTCACCAATGATGGTGGTGATGATGGGCACTTCGAGTTGTGCCATCTCAAATATATTGCGGCCAATCGCTTCGCTTTGGCTACGCTCTTCCGCGTCAATGCCGGGATATGCGCCGGGTGTGTCGACAAAGGTAAACACAGGCAGTTTGAATTTTTCTGCGGTCTTCATCAAACGTAAAGCTTTGCGGTAGCCCTCAGGACGGCTCATACCAAAGTTGCGCGCTGTGCGCTCTTTGGTGTCTCGGCCTTTTTGATGGCCGAGCACCATGCAGGCATTGCCGTTGAATCGGGCCATACCACCGACGATGCTCAAGTCATCTGCAAAGTGGCGGTCACCGTGCATTTCAACGAAGTCGGTGAAGATGTCGTTGATGTAATCAAGCGTGTACGGGCGCTCAGTGTGGCGTGCGATTTTGGTGATCTGCCAAGGCGTTAAGTTGCTGTAAATGTCTTTGGTGAGTTGCAGGCTTTTTTTGCTGAGCTGGTCAATTTCTTCTGAAATATCCACTGCTGACTCGGTTTGCACATAACGCAATTCTTCGATCTTGCCTTCTAACTCGGCAATCGGTTGTTCAAAATCGAGAAAATTTTTCTTAGACAAAACGCTTTTACTCCTAGGTTACTCAGTAGTCGACTGGTAACGGATCTAAAGATCGCCAAATATACCAAGTCGCTACGCTGCGATACGGCGCCCAAGCAGCAGAGACTTCACGCGCTTCGCTGCGACTGACCGACTCACCCGAGAAATAGTTTTTGCTGATGCCGTTGATTAGCCCCACATCATCCAAAGGCAACACATTAGGACGCAACAAGTGGAAGATCAAAAACATTTCGGCAGTCCAGCGGCCAATGCCACGAATGGCAATCAACTCGGCAATGATGTCCTCGTCGTCCATGTCTGACCATTTTTTGATTTGTAAATTACCACTATCGAAATTCAAGGCTAAATCGACAAGGTATTCGACTTTGCGGGCTGACAGACCCGCAGCACGCATGTCGTCAACTTTAAGTTTTAAAACATTGGCAGGCGTTAATTTACGTGGCAACACAGCAAATCGGTCCCACACCGATTGCGCCGCTTTGACAGAAATTTGCTGTCCCACGATGCTTCGAGCCAAGGTGATGAAGGGGTCACCGCGCGACTGTAAACACGCATCACCAAATTGCGGAATCAGTCGCTTCATCACGCGGTCTTTTTTGACGAGGTGTTTGCACGCCTCTTCCCAATAGTCGGGGGTCGCAAGAATAGATTTGGCGAGCGGCATTAGGCGCGTTCCCAAGTGGTGCCTGTTGGTGAGTCTTTCAACACGATACCCAAGTCAGTGAGTTCTTGTCGAATACGGTCAGCTTCAGCAAAGTTTTTTGCGGCCTTGGCGTTTGCACGCGCTTGAATTTGCATCTGGATAGCGGATGCGTTGACATCACTGCCAGCTTGCAAAAACCGTTGCGGGTCGTCTTGCAACAGTCCCAAGGTGCCACCCAAGGCTTTAAGGAGCCCAGCTATTTGCGGTGACTCGCTACGGTTAACTTCACTGGCTAATTCAAACAACACGGCGACAGCTTCGGGCGTCCCAAAGTCTTCGTTCATCGCGGCTTGGAAACGCTGGGCGAACGGGTTATTCCAATCTATCGCTATATCTAGTGGCTTGACCAAACTCAAAGCGGTGTAGAGACGTTTCAGAGCACCACGCGCGTCATTCAAATGCACATCGCTGTAATTTAAGGGGCTGCGGTAATGGCTGCGCACTACAAAGAAGCGAATGGTTTCTGCTTCAAAGACTTCGAGCACATCGCGAATAGTGAAAAAATTGCCCAAACTCTTAGACATTTTTTCGTTATCGATGTTGATAAAGCCGTTGTGCATCCATATTTGCGCCATCGGTTTGCCAAAGGCACCTTGGCTTTGCGCAATTTCATTTTCGTGGTGTGGAAACTGCAGGTCAGCACCACCGCCATGGATGTCAAAGCTCTCACCTAGTAGTTCGCAAGCCATGGCTGAACATTCAATGTGCCAACCCGGACGGCCAGTACCAAAGCTGCTAGACCACTTGGCTTCTTCGGGCTCTGTGGGCTTGGCAGATTTCCACAAAACAAAGTCGAGCGGGTCTTGTTTGCCGTCGTCCACTGCCACGCGTTCACCAGCTTGCAGTTGGTCGAGCGACTTGCCAGAGAGTTGTCCATAACCTGGGAACTTGCGTACAGCAAAATTCATATCTCCAGTATGGGCTCGATAGGCCAAGCCTTTGTTTTGCAAAGCATCGATCATGGTGAGCATTTGGGGCACGTAGTCCATGGCGCGCGGCTCAAGTGTGGGCCGCTCAATGCCTAATGCATCAGCATCTTGGTGCAAGGCTGCCACCATCCGATCGGTTAATGCGCGAATGGTTTCACCGTTTTCGAGGGCGCGTTTGATGATCTTGTCATCGATATCTGTCACATTGCGCACATAGGTAACGCGGTAGCCAAGGACTTTGAGCCAACGTTGGACCACATCAAATGCCACCATGGAGCGCGCATGGCCTAAATGGCACAAGTCATAAACTGTCATGCCGCAAACATACATGCGCACATGCCCAGGTTCTAGCGGAGAAAAATTTTCCAGCGCACGCGTGAGCGTGTTGTGAATACGAAGCTTCATGGGTGTATGGTCAGGGACTGCAGCAGTCGGTCAGTCTTGGCGCGAACAAATAAATTAAATCGGGGCTATTCATAGCCCCTGTTTTACAATGCAATTAGTATACAAAGCAGATGACAAACCCTGATAACTTTTTTTACCCTATGCACTGGAAGCGAACACGCACTATGCAGCTTTCATGTCTGGCATTAGGCTTGGTGGTCTTTTTTCTGACAACTGCGTCTTTTGCGCAGAATAATGTGTCAGAGGAATGGACGCCGGGTCAAAATCTCTTACCCACTGTGCAAAGTGATCCGCACGACCAAGTTAAAAAACTTTTACGTCAAGAAAAATTTGCGCGCGCAGAAGTATTGGTTGACAAATTTATGGCCGTCAACCCACGGGACCCTCAAATGCGATTTTGGAAAGCATGGATCACTGACCGCACTGGGGACAAACAAGTTGCACTCGACATGTATTTAGGATTGACGCAAGACTATCCAGAAATTGCCGAGCCATTCAATAACCTGGCCGTGCTCTATGCTGCAAAGGGCCAGTACAGTGCCGCCAAAGAGGCCTTGGATGCCGCACTTCGCGCCAACCCCAGTTATGCGGATGCGCATGAAAATTTGGGAGATGTTTTGCTGCAACTTGCGAAGTTTTCTTACCAACGTTCCTTGCAAATCAATCCCGGACAACGCGGCGTTAATCGCAAACTAACCCTTCTCAAACCCTCGCTAGAAATCAACCTAATCAAGCCATGAAAGCACTACAACTCAAACGCCGAATTCTTTGCGCCCTGGCTATCGGATTAGTTTCAATGCAATTGGCATACGCACAAGACAACTCCAAGAGTTCAACCCAACGCAAATCCACACCCAACCCAGTCAAAGGAACATCCATGAGCAAACCCCGCGTCGAACTCCATATAGTCAATTACGGCGTGATAACGCTTGAGTTAGACGCAGAAAAAGCACCCAAGTCGACTCAGAATTTTCTGAGCTACGTGAACAAAGGTCACTACAACAAAACGGTTTTCCACCGAGTTATTCCTGGGTTTATGGTCCAAGGAGGCGGTTTTGAAATAGGTATGAAAGAAAAAAGCACGGATGCGCCTATCGACAACGAAGCCAACAATGGCTTGAAAAACAACCACTACACCGTGGCCATGGCGCGCACATCAGAGCCGCACTCTGCTTCGTCGCAATTTTTTATCAATGTGGCGGATAACGATTTCTTGAACCACACGGCACCTTCCCGCCAAGGCTGGGGCTACGCGGTCTTTGGCAAGGTCGTTGAAGGCAATGATGTGGTTGACAAAATTGCCAAAGTCAAAACGGGCCGTAAAGGTTTTCATGACGACGTGCCTAAAGAAGACGTCATCATTGAAAAGGCTGTCGCCCTCTAAATGATCGCGCCATCGGGTTGGCGCATAGTGGACTTTTTGTCCGACGTGCATTTGGACGCCAGCGAAGTAGCGACGTTCAATGCATGGGCACACCACTTAAACACTACGCCTGCAGACGCGCTGTTTATATTGGGCGATTTGTTTGAGGTATGGATTGGGGACGACACCCAAGACTTCTTTCACTTGCAATGCCAAAAGGTGCTGCGAACTACTGCCAAGCGCCTGCCCGTTTTTTTTATGTGCGGTAATCGAGACTTTTTGATGGGATCGCAATGGTTGCAATCTAGCGGCGTGCAAGGCTTGCAAGACCCTACAGTTTTACAACTGGGGGACCAAAAAATATTGCTAAGCCACGGCGACGCCTTGTGTATTGACGATACCGACTACATGGCGTTTCGCAGAGAAGTTCGAGCCAATGCATGGCAACAAGCGTTTTTAAGCAAACCCCTAGCAGAGCGCCAGCAAATTGCCAAAGAATTACGTTCCCAAAGCAAAGCGCGCCAGCAATTGCAGACTGCCTATGTTGATGTAGATGCCCCATCCGCTAATGCTTGGTTACAGGAAAACGACTGCACCCTGTTGGTTCATGGGCACACCCACCGGCCTGCTTCGCACGATTTGGGTAATGGCCGCAGCCGTATGGTTTTGAGTGATTGGGAAGCAGATGCAACACCTCCAAGGCTAGAGGTGTTACGTTGGACGCAAGCTAGCCAACAATTTTCCCGCGTCTGCGTTAGCGCTTGAGCAAAACTTTCAAGGCTGATTGCAAACGTCTGCCATTTGCCTCGTCATAAGCGCTCGAGAAAACCTGAGCAGCATCTGCGGCCCACGTCATTTGGGGCGTTGGATCGTTTCGGCGAGTCAGCAACTGTAATTGCAGGGCACGACGAGCGTCCATGTGGGCAGCAGGCGTGGGCAATTCAGCAGCCACTTCCATTCGCAAGAGGGCCTGTGTCGCGTCAGCGCTTGGGCTAGCGCTAAGGGCTTGGGTCCATTGGGTGCGTTGCACAGGATTGAGCTTGCTACCAATCGCTTGGGCAGTGGGCATTTGTTCAGGATCACGTTTTTCCCAAGCATGAAGCAGTTGGGTCAGCACTTCGCCGTGGGCTTGTGCGGCCAATCGCCGCAATGCGTCTTGGGCGTTTTCGATCGCGAACCGTTGTGCACGGAAAGCTGCTTCCCCTAGACGCGGGCCACGCGGTGCAGTGTCTTCGCGGTCACGCCAGCCACCTGCTTTGTCGCCAAACTTGCCTCCTGCTTTGCCCCCGATTGCGCCTTTGGCACCAGGTTTGCCATCGCGTCCGCGTCCAGTTTGTGAGGGCAACTCGGTACGCTTTTGACCAGGACGGTCGTCACCGCGAACAGCAACCACAGGACGTGGGGCTGCTTTGGGAGCCGGTGGCTCAGTGGTTTCTGATTGCGCTGCTTCAGGCGCAGGACTTGGCTCTGCAGCAGGTAACTCGCCACGGCTAACTTTTTCTAGGTTTTGCATTGCAGCACGAATGGCAGAAACATCGCCTATCGCAACTGCCGATTCAACCGCTTTGGAGGCTTCCACCACCGCTTTGTCGATGGGTGTGAGCGCTGCTTGCGCTTGTTCACGCACGGTAGATTTACGGGCAAAGGCCTCATCGATGGGTTGACGGAAAGCATCCCAGAGTTTTTGTTCTAAGCGACGGTCCAACACAACGGCGTGGGCTTCTTCTTGCCAACGCTGTTGCAAAGCTTTGACGGCA
>JAGWXI010000013.1 GCA_018969975.1 Burkholderiales bacterium | reverse complement strand
GGCGGGTGTGCGATTGGGTCACGTCCTGTGGACCAACACATCAAAGGCTTGCAAGCCATGGGCGCGGTGATTGACGTCGAACACGGCTACATGCTGGCGCGTTTGAAAGACGGGCGCAAGCGTTTGCATGGTGCGCGTATCGCCACCGACATGGTGACGGTCACTGGCACCGAGAACTTTTTGATGGCTGCTGCTTTGGCAGAAGGCGAAACCATTTTGGAAAACGCCGCCCAAGAACCGGAAATCCCTGACTTGGCCGAAATGCTGATCGCCATGGGCGCCAAGATCGAAGGACACGGCACCAGCCGCATTCGCATCCAAGGTGTGGAAAAACTGCATGGCTGTAACCACCGCGTAGTGGCTGACCGCATCGAGGCGGGCACATTTTTATGTGCCGTGGCTGCAACGGGTGGCGAGGTATTTTTGCGCCACGCCCGTGGTGACCATTTGGACGCAGTGATCGACAAATTACGCGATGCAGGTGCGACGGTCGATGTGCAAGCTGATGGAATCCGAGTCCATAGCAAGGCGCCAGCCTATGGCCACTTGAAAGCGCAGAACTTTCGCACCACCGAATACCCAGGCTTCCCCACCGATATGCAAGCGCAGTTCATGACGCTCAATGCGATTTCCAAAGGCGCGTGCAAGGTGACCGAGACAATTTTTGAAAACCGATTCATGCACGTCAACGAGTTGGTGCGCTTGGGCGCCAAAATCCAAATCGAAGGCAAAGTTGCCATGGTCGAAGGCGTGCAACAACTCTCAGGCGCGACGGTGATGGCAACCGACTTGCGTGCGTCGGCTTCGCTGGTGATGGCGGGCTTGGTAGCACAAGGCGAAACCGTGGTCGATCGCATCTACCACCTAGACCGCGGCTACGACAAAATGGAAGCCAAACTGCGCGCGATCGGCGCAGACATTGAAAGAGTGAAATGACGGCCACCTTGACCTTGGCGCTCTCTAAAGGACGCATCTTTGACGAAACCCTGCCGCTCTTGAAAGCAGCGGGCATTGAAGTACTCGAGGACCCAGAAACATCGCGCAAATTAATTTTGCCTACCAACCAGGCGCTTCTGCGCGTGGTCTTGGTGCGTGCCTCCGATGTGCCCACCTATGTGCAATACGGTGGTGCCGATTTAGGAGTGACTGGGCTCGATACCTTGATTGAGCACGGTGGCGATTGGGCAGGAAGTGGCACCGGCCTCTACCAACCCCTCGATTTAAAAATCGCCAAATGCCGCATGAGTGTGGCTGTGCGCGCAGACTTTGACTATGTGGGCAAAGTCAAGCAAGGCGCGCGATTAAAAGTAGCCACCAAATACACCACGATTGCACGCAACTTCTTCGCCAGCAAAGGCGTGCATGTGGATATGGTGAAGTTGTACGGTTCGATGGAATTGGCGCCTTTAACCGGCTTAGCCGATGCCATCGTCGACTTGGTCTCGACGGGCAATACGCTCAAAGCCAACCACTTGGTCGAGGTAGAGCGCATCATGGACATCAGCTCGCGTTTGGTGGTGAATCAAGCCTCGCTCAAAATGAAGCAAGCGCAGATTCGCCCCATCATTGACGCCTTTGCAAAGGCACTGGCCTGAATATGCCCAAGCCGCTTCGACTGTCTACTGCAAGCCCCAACTTTGAAGCCGACTTCAAAGCGCGTTTGCATTGGTCGGCCGATACCGATGCGGCGATCGAGCAACGCGTAGCTGACATCTTGGCGGATGTAAAACAACGTGGCGACGCTGCCGTCATGGAATACACCGAGCGCTTTGATGGCTTGAAAGCCACCAGCATGGCTGCTTTGGAATTGACCCAAGCCGAACTCAAAACCGCGTTCGACGGCCTGCCCGCTGTGCAACGCACTGCCTTAGAAGCTGCAGCCGCGCGTGTGCGCAGCTACCACGAGGCACAGAAAAAAGCCAGTGGCGAGAGTTGGACCTACCGCGATGCGGACGGCACTTTGTTGGGACAAAAAGTTACACCACTCGACCGCGTGGGTATTTATGTGCCTGGTGGCAAGGCCGCTTACCCCTCCAGCGTATTGATGAATGCCATTCCTGCGCATGTGGCGGGCGTGCAAGACATCATCATGGTCGTGCCAACGCCGCATAGCGAAAGAAACGCATTGGTGTTGGCTGCAGCTTATGTTGCAGGCGTCAGTCGCGCATTTACCATCGGCGGCGCGCAAGCTGTGGCCGCCTTGGCCTACGGCACGCAAACCATTCCAGCCGTTGACAAAATCACCGGCCCTGGCAACGCTTATGTTGCTGCCGCCAAGCGCCGCGTGTTTGGCACGGTGGGCATCGACATGATTGCCGGCCCTAGCGAAATTTTGGTGTTGGCCGATGGCACAACACCCCCCGATTGGGTGGCCATGGATTTGTTCAGCCAAGCCGAACACGATGAACTCGCGCAAAGCGTGTTGCTCTGCCCCGATGCTGGCTTCATCACCGAAGTGCAAGCGGCGATGGAAAAACTTCTGCCCCAAATGCCGCGCCGCGAGATCATTGCCAAGTCGCTCCATGGCCGTGGCGTGTTGATCCACACCCGCAGCATGGAAGAGGCTTGCGAGATCAGCAACCGCATTGCGCCTGAACATTTAGAAGTGTCTAGCCAAGACCCGCACCGTTGGGAGCCTTTGTTGCGCCATGCGGGTGCGATTTTCTTAGGAGCCTATACGAGCGAGAGTTTGGGCGACTATTGCGCAGGCCCCAACCATGTGTTGCCAACGAGCGGCACCGCGCGTTTCAGTTCGCCTTTGGGTGTGTATGACTTTCAAAAACGCAGCAGCCTGATTGAAGTCAGTAGCAAGGGCGCACAAACCCTCGGCCAAATTGCATCTGTGCTGGCGCATGGCGAAGGCCTGCAAGCCCACGCGATGGCAGCAGAAATGCGCATGCAGAAAGACGCACCATGACCACGCCTATGCGTTTTATCCGCCAAGATGTGCAATCGATGCACGCTTATGCCATCCAACATTCCGATGGCATGGTCAAGCTCGATGCGATGGAAAACCCGTTTTCTTTAAGCCCAGAGTTGCAAGCCGAATTAGGCCAACGCTTAGGCGCACTGGCGATTAACCGTTACCCCGGATCGCGCATTGACGATTTGCGTGCGGCTTTGTCGCGTTACGTAGATTTACCCCAAGGCTATGGCTTGATGTTGGGTAATGGTTCTGACGAGTTGATTTCTCTGTTGGCCATGGTGTGCGCCGTGCCTAGCGCCAAAGTTTTGTCGCCAGAACCCGGT
Organism: Burkholderiales bacterium; assembly: GCA_018969975.1. Taxonomy (GTDB): domain Bacteria; phylum Pseudomonadota; class Gammaproteobacteria; order Burkholderiales; family Burkholderiaceae_C; genus Limnohabitans. Next base: position 41,549 of record JAGWXI010000013.1, on the reverse strand, counting down.
TTTGTGATGTATGCGATGAGCGCCAAGTTACAAGGCCTGCCTTTTGTCGGCGTGCCCTTGACGGCAGACTTTGCGTTGGACGAGCACGCCATGTCTGCTGCGATTGCGCAACACGAACCCGCCATCGTTTACATCGCCTATCCCAACAACCCGACAGCGAATTTGTGGGACACCCAAGTCATCCGCCGTTTGATTGCCCAAGTCAGCGTCTATGGTGGTTTGGTGGTGATGGACGAGGCCTATCAGCCGTTCTCTAGCTTGAGTTGGTTAGATGAAATTCGCCGCGATCCCGCAAGCAATTCGCATGTGCTGCTCATGCGCACACTTTCTAAATTTGGTTTGGCTGGCGCACGTTTGGGCTATATGTTGGCGCCGATCGCATTGTTAAATGAAGTCGACAAACTGCGCCCACCTTACAACGTCAGCGTCCTCAATGCCGAGTGCGCCTTGTTCGCCCTAGAGCATGCCGATGTTTTTGCTGCGCAAGCCAAAACTGTCTGCGATGAGCGCACAGCCCTGACCCAAGCCCTGCAAGCCATGCCAGGCGTGACTCCTTTCCCCAGCGACGCCAATATGATGCTGGCGCGTTTTGAGGGTGGACCAGACACAGCCACCCGTGTGTTTGAGTCACTCAAGGCGCAAAAAGTCTTGGTCAAAAACGTTTCTAAAATGCATCCTTTGCTGACTAATTGTTTGCGTTTGACCATTGGTACACCACAAGAAAACCAACAATTACTTGCTGCATTAGCAGTCGCACTGAAATAAAACGTCGAAAGCCCCCATATGACCGCTCGCATTGCCGAAGTCAGCCGTAAAACGGCCGAGACCCAAATTACCGTCAAGGTCAATCTGGACGGCACGGGTGTGTCCAAACTGTCCACCGGCATTGGCTTTTTTGACCACATGCTCGATCAGATCGCACGCCATGGTTTGATCGATCTGGAAATCCAAGCCGATGGCGATTTACACATCGACGGACACCACACGGTGGAAGACGTTGGTATCACCTTGGGCCAAGCCGTGGCCAAAGCCATTGGCGATAAAAAAGGCATCACCCGTTATGGTCACGCCTATGTGCCTTTGGACGAAGCCTTAAGCCGTGTCGTGGTCGACTTCTCAGGCCGTCCTGGCTTGGTGATGCATGTGCCGTTCAAGGCCGGCATGATCGGAGAGTTCGATAGCCAATTGGCCTACGAGTTTTTCCAAGGCTTTGTGAACCACGCCTTGGTCACTTTGCACATCGACAACTTGCGCGGTGAAAACGCACACCACCAAGCCGAAACGGTTTTCAAAGCCTTTGCCCGCGCCTTGCGTGCTGCGCTGACACCGGACCCCCGTTCGGCGGGCGTTATTCCTTCGACCAAAGGATCTCTTTGAACACCATTGCGGTGGTTGATTACGGCATGGGCAATTTGCGCTCGGTGGCGCAAGCGGTGATCCATGCGGCATCCGTGGTGGACCAAGCTGAGGTGGTCGTCACATCCAACCCGCAGGTGGTGCGAGATGCCCACCGCGTGGTGTTGCCAGGACAAGGCGCAATGCCCGATTGCATGTCGGAACTCAAGGCCTCTGGATTGCTCGAAGCGGTGTTGGACGCAGCAGCTAAAAAACCCCTGTTTGGCGTTTGCGTAGGCATGCAGATCTTGCTAGACCACAGCGCCGAGGGCGATACCCCAGGCTTAGGTTTGATTTCTGGTGAAGTCATCAAATTCGATTTGGCAGGAAGAACCCAAGCCGATGGCAGTCGCTTCAAAGTGCCACAAATGGGTTGGAACCAGGTGGTTCCAACCCAACCCCATCCTTTATGGGAAGGGGTGCCTAGCAACAGTTACTTTTATTTTGTGCATAGCTTCTACGCCAAACCTAAAAATGCAGCGCATATTGCCGCTGAAACCGACTATGGCGGACTTTTTGCGTGCGCCATTGCTCGGGACAACATTTTTGCGACACAATTTCACCCCGAAAAGAGCGCGGCGCATGGCCTGGCCTTGTACCGCAATTTCATCCACTGGAACCCTTGAACTCCACCCGCCATCATGCTTCTCATCCCAGCCATTGACCTCAAAGACGGACATTGCGTGCGCCTCATCCAAGGCGACATGAACCAGGCTACCACCTTCAGCGAAGACCCTGCGCAAATGGCGCTCGATTGGGTTGCCAAAGGCGCACGCCGTTTGCACTTGGTGGATTTGAATGGCGCGTTTGCGGGCAAGCCGCAAAACAATGCGGCCATCAAAGCGATTTTGCGGGCCGTGGGTGACGATATTCCGGTGCAACTTGGTGGCGGTATCCGCGATTTGGACGCCATCGAAAAATACATCGACGCGGGGATGCGTTACGTCATCATTGGCACTGCAGCGGTGAAGAGCCCTGGCTTTTTGCAAGACGCTTGCTCGGCTTTTGGTGGCCACATCATCGTCGGCTTAGATGCCAAAGACGGCAAAGTGGCTACCGACGGTTGGAGCAAATTGACCGGTCATGAAGTGATTGACTTGGGCAAAAAATTTGAAGACTACGGGGTGGAATCCATCATCTACACCGACATTGGCCGTGACGGGATGTTGAGCGGCATCAACATCGACGCTACTGTCAAACTCGCGCAAGCGCTCACCATTCCTGTTATTGCCTCGGGCGGTTTGTCCAATATGGCCGATATCGAGAAACTCTGCGAAGTCGAAGACGAGGGTGTCGAAGGCGTGATTTGCGGAAGAGCTATTTACAGCGGCGATCTCGACTTTGAAAAAGCCCAAGCACGCGCGGATGAGATCAATGGTTGAGTATTTTCGTGATCTTCCCTGCTACCGTTTGACCTTGGCTTGTGGCGACAGCGTTTTGATTGCTCTTCAAGGAGCGCAGGTGTTGTCCTGGGTTTCGCAAGGCCGAGAGCGTTTATTTCTCAGCCCTAACAACAAGTTTGACGGACACACTCCCATTCGTGGGGGCGTGCCAATTTGCTTTCCCCAATTTAACCAGCGCGGCCCGCTGCCTCGGCATGGCTTTGTACGCACCATGGATTGGGAAGCACAAGACCGCGTTGAATCACCCAACATTGCTTTCCAAGATTTTTCGTGTGTCACGCAAACCCATACCTTAGTCCACTGGGAATACCACTTTGAAGCCCAATTCCGTGTCGAAATTGAACCAGGGCAACTCAATCTCACTTTGCGTGTTGTCAACAATGATGCAAACATGTTTCAATTCTCGGGCGCATTACATACCTATCTAGCGGTGGACGATATTGCCCTAACCCAATTACACGGATTGGAAGGATTGCCCGAATGGGACGCAGTGGAGGATGTGCATTCCATAGCGCCTGAGAGTTTGCATTTTGACGGTGAATTTGACCGTGTTTACTACGCTGGCGATAACGCCTTGCACCTGCAAGATGGCAGCAGCCTGTTGCAAATTGCACAAAGCCCAAGTTGGGCGCACACCGTGGTGTGGAACCCAGGCCCAGAGAAATCTGCGCAACTGCCTGACTTACCCGACGATGGATTTGCCCACATGCTTTGCGTTGAGGCTGCTCAAGTATTTGAGACCGTGCACCTCGAACCGCAAGAAGAATGGGAAGGTTGGCAGCGCTTACGGGTGGTCAGTTAGTTCATGCTGGCTAAGCGCATCATCCCTTGCTTGGATGTCACTGGAGGCCGCGTTGTCAAAGGTGTGAACTTCGTAGAGTTGCGCGATGCCGGTGACCCCGTTGAGATTGCAGCGCGCTACAACGAGCAAGGCGCCGACGAACTTACTTTTCTGGACATCACTGCTACCAGCGATGCGCGCGATGTCATCTTGCACATCATCGAGGCTGTGGCTTCGCAAGTTTTTATTCCGCTAACGGTGGGTGGGGGTGTGCGAACTGTCGAGGATGTACGCCGTCTTCTCAATGCGGGGGCCGACAAAACCAGTTTCAATTCAGCGGCCATCGCCAATCCGCAAGTCATTCGCGACGCCTCTTCCAAATACGGAGCCCAGTGCATCGTGGTGGCTATTGATGCCAAGCGTCGCAGCGTGAAAGACGAACAACGTATCGGTAACAACGGCGTGTCTATGGGCCCAGGATGGGATGTATTTAGCCACGGCGGACGTCAAAACGTGGGTCTTGATGCCGTGGCATGGGCAGTGCAAATGGCGGAGTTCGGTGCTGGAGAAATTTTGCTCACCAGCATGGACCGCGATGGTACGAAGGCTGGATTTGATTTGGAACTTACGCGTGCGGTGAGTGACGCAGTGAGCGTACCTGTGATTGCTTCGGGTGGGGTGGGCAACCTCGACCACTTGGCGGATGGGATTCAAATAGGTGGGGCAGATGCGGTGCTCGCTGCTAGCATTTTTCATTATGGTGAGTTCACTGTGGGGCAGGCGAAAGAGCGGATGCGGGAGCGGGGGATTGCGGTTAGGGTGTGAGGTACAGGTTAGAGCATTTTTGTTATGTCGAAGAAGCCACCCTGTTATTAAATTTATTTAATAGTATTAATATAAGTAAATATTTTTAATAAATAGTATTCAAATAAGTTACTATTTCGTTTTTGTGTGCAACAGCGTTCTGTTGTTTGCTTTCCTTTAGTTATCTTTCCACTGTTCAAGGATTTGTGATGGAGTTGTACGTCGATTCAAACTATGTCTCACCTTACGCCATGTCTGTTTTTGTGGCTCTATACGAAAAGAAATTGCCTTTTAAAACCATTCTTCTTGACTTAGCAAGCGGTGCGGCTAGCGCACCTCTATTTGCTAAGCTGTCGATTACCCATCGAGTACCCGCACTGGTAGATGGTGACTTTTCCCTATCTGAGTCGTCGGCAATTACTGAGTATTTAGACGAGACCTATCCTGGACAGGCGTTGTACCCTGTAGAAAGTAAAAATCGCGCCCGCGCCCGCCAAGTTCAGGCGTGGTTACGAAGTGATTTCATGCCCATTCGTTCTGAGCGATCTACCTTGGTGTTGTTTTATGGGCCTTCTGCAATCCCACTTTCTGCTAAAGCTCAAAGTGCAGCGCAAAAATTATTTGCAGGAGCATCTGAGCTGCTGTCGCATGGCGGTCCCTATGTATGCGGGAAAGAGTGGTGCATCGCAGATGTCGATTTGGCCATCATGTTGAATCGTTTGGTGCTAAACGGCGATGTAGTTCCAGAGCACTTGGTTAACTTCGCTTCGCGCCAGTGGGAGAGGGCGTCTGTGCGGTTATGGGTCGATCAGGAAAGACCAAAGCTATGAGCAATGAAAAAAAGATATCAGGTAGGGTTGTACCAAAAGCTGTTCATCTGTCAACTTCACGGTGTGCATTAGGGAATTCCTATGTTTCATAAGAGCGACGCTAGGACACAGGGAGGTAATCTGCCATTCGATTTAACAGAAAAGGCCAACTTACTACTGGACGAGTTTATTGAATGCACTGTTTTAGAAGTTCGTTCAAGGAAGCTAAGAAATGCAATCGTCCGCTCGATGCTTTCATGTAACTTAATAGTCATACTTGATAAAGCAACGCTTTGGGTCGCAGCACAGAAGCAAGCAGGCATGCCCTCGACTATCACTTTTGATTTTCGTCAACAACAATTTCCTTCAGATGAAATATTTACAGCGGCGAAATGGGAGTTCGGATATGACGATCCTTTTGTCATCGGCTTTCCTGTTGTCTTACTTGACCAATCTACAGCACAACGCAAGCTCGCGCTAGAGGCGATCGCTAAGAGCCATGTCGAATCAGAATTTCAAAGAGTTAACGCAGAAATGAATACCATTCAGATAAACCCAATCTTTGGACCTGCTCAGTACAAAATAGATAGAAGGCTTGCATTTGTCCTTATGCCATTCACTGATTTGCTAACGAAAATTTATCAGACGTTGATAAAACCAACCGTTGAAAACTCCCAATTCGGTCTTGTTTGTAAAAGAGCAGATGACATCAAGTCAAATCAAGCAATCATTCAAGATATTTGGAAATCAATATGTGAAGCGAGAATAGTCATAGCAGACTTGACAGACCTCAATGCCAATGTCATGTATGAGCTTGGTATAGCCCACACACTTGGTAAAGAAACGATCTTGCTTTACCAACGTTCTGAGAAAGAAATAAAGTTTCCATTTGACCTATCACACATTCGCCGTATTGAGTACGAGAACACAGTTCCCGGTGCGCAGGCGTTGGAGAAAGAACTTTCACTTACGCTTGAGAATGTTCTAGATATACAGATCAAAGCGTAGTTTGGGTATTTTCGAGTGTTGAGCGAATCAGCAGGACAGCGACTCTTACGTTGAACACTTAATCCCATATTGACACAATTATTTTGTATGTACAATTAAAATGATTACATGGAACGAATCGAAGCGAAAACTAAACCTCAAGAAGCACGGCCTAAACTTCGTTGGATGCGATGCAATCTGGGACCATTTTACGGTCACTCGTGAGGACAGACGGCAAAACTATGGCGAAGAACGCTTGGTTTGCTTTGGACTTCTTCAGGCTGAAGTGGTTGTATTGGTTTACACAGAGCGAACGCAAGGCCCACATGTAATCTCTTTGAGAAAGGCAGAAAAATATGAAGCCAGTTACTACCGCCAAGTTGCCAAAGAAAACCTCGGCTAAGGTTGAAGACCAAGATAATCCAGCATGGACAGAGGACATGTTGGGTGCGCCGGTTTTCAAGCGTGGACGAGGGCCGCAGACTGCACCAACAAAAGTTCTTACCTCTATCCGTTTAGATGCAGATATCTTGGAGTTCTTCAAAGCGCAAGGTGCAGGTTATCAGTCAAGAATCAATGCGGCGCTTCGAAAGGAAGTGAAGCGTCATCTAACGGTGCTTCACAACCCGACAATACGAAAGCGCGTTGTCGCTTGAATTGGACTGCCGAACATGAACGTATTAACTTACTGTAAAGCCCGAGCCAATCTTGCGAATGTTATGAAACGCGTATGCGAAGACCATGAACCCATAATCATTACCCGTAACGGCGATCCGTCGGTCGTGGTACTTTCTCTCGAAGACTTCAAATCATTGGAAGAAACTGCTTACCTTTTGCGCACACCTGCAAACTCTAGACGCTTGCTGTCCTCTGTTGCGCAACTCAAAACAGGTAAACGTTTGAAGTGCGTTAATTAAGCAAAAGTGCAATTTGCTTTGAAAGCTTGAGAGGATTACGTAGGCTCAGGTTTCCTAGCCATTAAGATCCCCCCATGCACTGGCTAGACAAAATCAAATACGACGACAAAGGCCTCGTCCCCGTTATCGCGCAAGAACAATCCACCGGCGACGTGCTGATGTTTGCGTGGATGAACCGCGAGGCGCTTGAACTCACCGCTGAATTAAAGCGGGCGGTCTACTTCAGCCGCTCACGTAACAAACTGTGGTTCAAGGGCGAAGAGTCGGGCCACATGCAAACCGTGCACGACATTCGTATCGACTGCGACAGCGATGTGGTTTTGCTCAAGGTGACGCAAGAGGGGCACGACCCAGGCATTGCCTGCCATACTGGCCGCCACAGTTGCTTTTACCAACGTCTAGAAGGCGATACCTGGCAAGCATGCGAGCCCGTGCTGAAAGACCCCGAATCCATTTACAAGTGAACACCATGCGTTCGAACCTAACCAATACTTCAGACACCTTGATGCGTCTTGCCGACGTCATTGAGACCCGCAAGCCTGCCAACGGAGGTGACCCTGAAAAAAGTTATGTCGCCCGTTTGCTGCACAAAGGCCCCAACGCGTTTTTGAAAAAAATTGGCGAAGAGGCCACAGAAACGGTGATGGCCGCTAAAGATATCGACAACGGTGGCCACCGTGCCAAGCTGGTCAATGAGGTGGCAGACCTGTGGTTCCACAGCATGATTGCATTGGCACACTACGGTATGACGCCAGCTGACGTGGTGAACGAACTCGCCCGCCGCGAGGGCTTGAGCGGATTAGAAGAAAAAGCCCTGCGCAAAGCGCAACAAAGAGAGGATGCTGAGGATTAGTATGCAAGACGCGAACTGCATTTTTTGCAAAATCATTGCGGGGCAGATACCCTCGCGCAAGGTGTACGAAGACGATGAGATCTTCGCCTTCCACGATATCAACCCATGGGCGCCCGTGCATTTTTTGATGATCCCCAAAATACATATCCCCTCACTGGCGCACATTGGAGCTGAGCATGAAGCGCTTATCGGTCGCATGATGGGTTTGGCGCCCAAGTTAGCCTTGCAAGAAGGCGCAAGACCTTACCCAGAGGGCGGGTTTCGGATTGTGACCAATACTGGCAAGGAAGGTGGGCAAGAGGTGCACCACTTACATTGGCATGTTATGGGTGGTCCGCGGCCTTGGTTGCGTGGCTGATTAGAATCTGCCCAATTGTTAGGAGTTTCTTATGGGTTCGTTTTCTCTTTGGCACTGGTTAATTGTGCTTGTGATCGTGCTGTTGGTTTTTGGTACCAAGAAGTTGCGTAACTTGGGTTCAGACCTTGGAGGTGCCGTCAAAGGTTTTAAAGACGGCATGAAAGATGGCAGCGCAACTGCTGAAGAAAAACCAGCCGCACCTGCTCCCGCTGTAGGTGGCACCGCAACGGCATCTGAAAAAAACACCATTGACGTAGAAGTCAAACACAAGTCTTAAGACCTGTGTGATCGCACACTGTGATTGATCTTGGTATTTCCAAAATGGCACTGATTGGTGCCGTGGCATTGGTCGTCATAGGGCCCGAAAAATTGCCAGGCTTGGCCCGCATGTTGGGGGCCTTTATTGGCAAAGCCCAACGTTACGTCTCTGATGTCAAAGCGGAAGTCAATCGCTCCATGGATTTGGAAGAGCTTAAAAAAATGAAGGACAGCGTCGAGAGTGCTGCCCAAGAAGTTCAAAACTCGGTGCAAACCTCTAGCAATGAATTTGAAAAAGAATGGGCTGATACAACCGCCCAACTAACTGGTGATAGTTGGGCTGCCAATGTGACGACACCGGTTCCACAGTACCAAAACCCTCAAAAAAAATGGCGCCTTAAACGCGGAACAACGCCCCATTGGTACAAGGCCCGTATGGGTGTGCGTACCAAAGCTTTGTCTGGCGCTGCTCGCGTTGCAAGGTTTCGGCCCGGCGTAAAACCCAATGTCTGATAGCACCCCCAAAGACGAGCTCGCTGGAAGCGAGCAACCCTTCGTCCAACACCTGGTTGAACTGCGCGACCGTTTGGTCAGGGCTTGTATAGCCATTGGAGTTGCGGCTGTGGCTTTGTCTGTTTATCCCGGACCTGCTGCGCTCTATGACATTTTGGCTGCACCTTTGGTAGCGCAATTGCCCTCGGGTGCGACCCTGATTGCCACCTCGGTTATTTCTCCCTTTTTGGTGCCGCTCAAAATTTTATTGATGACGTCTTTTCTGTTGGCCTTGCCAGTGGTGCTCTACCAAATGTGGGCATTTGTTGCCCCCGGTTTGTATTCGCATGAAAAAAAACTGGTCTTGCCTTTGGTGGTGTCAAGCACCTTGTTATTTTTTATTGGTGTCGCGTTTTGTTATTTCTTTGTTTTTGGGCAAGTGTTTAGCTTTATTCAAAGCTTTGCGCCCAAGAGCATTACGGCCGCACCAGATATTGAAGCCTATTTGGGGTTTGTCATCACGATGTTTATCGCGTTTGGCATGGCTTTTGAAGTTCCAATTGTGGTGATTGTGCTGGCGCGGTTGAATATGGTCTCTATTCAAAAGCTCAGAGAATTTCGCTCTTATTTCATTGTGGTGGCTTTTGTCATAGCAGCGGTCATAACGCCGCCGGATGTGGTGTCGCAGTTGGCGCTAGCGATTCCTATGTGTATTCTTTATGAAGTGGGTATTTGGGCCGCGCAATTGTTTATCAAACATACCCAAGCGCCTGATGCGCAACCCGAAACGCCAGGCAAAACGCCATAGTCGTTTTGCGCCAGAGGCAAATTTCTATGAAACGATATTGGTTGCTTTTTTCTCAGATCGTCACCGTATTGTTGGCGGTATGGTTTGTGATCACCACTTTAAAACCTGAATGGTTAAACCGACGTCCTGCAACCGGTGCCATGACATTGTTAGAGGCGCCATCGACCACGGTTGGCGCTGTTATGCCTGGGAGCATGAGCCCCGCTGCCAAAAGTGCAGCCCCAGCAGTGGTCAGTATCGCCACAACCCAAGCACGAACTGCGCATCCACTGGCTAACGACCCCTGGTTCAGGTTTTTTTATGGGGATCGTCAAGATAACAATCCCCAAATGGGTTTGGGCAGTGGCGTGATTGTTAGTCCAGAGGGCTACATATTGACCAACAACCATGTGGTGGAGGGTGCACAAGAAATAGAAGTGACTTTGAGCGATAGCCGCCGAGCAAGCGCCAAAGTCATTGGTACGGACCCAGACACAGACCTGGCTGTTTTACGAATAACTTTAGACCGTTTACCCGTCATTGCGATGGGTAATTCCGACACAGTGCAAGTTGGGGACAAAGTTTTGGCAATTGGAAACCCGTTTGGAGTGGGGCAAACAGTAACGGGGGGCATTATTTCAGCCTTGGGGCGTAACCAACTGGGCATCAACACGTTTGAGAACTTTATCCAGACCGATGCAGCTATCAACCCCGGCAATTCAGGAGGCGCTTTGGTCGATGTGAACGGAAGTTTATTGGGCATCAACACAGCAATTTATTCACGCTCAGGTGGCAATATGGGAATTGGATTCGCTATACCTGTCAACACTGCGCGTCAGGTGCTTGAGGGACTTGTGCGAGACGGTCAAGTCACGCGCGGATGGATTGGGGTGGAACCCGTCGAGTTGAATGCTGACTTGGCCGAGACTTTTGGAATCAAACAAACAGAAGGCGTCATCATCACGGGGGTTTTGCAAAATGGTCCAGCTTACAAGGCGGGTTTGAAGCCTGGCGATGTCTTGTTGGCGGTAGGCGAGAAAGATGTTCGAAACGTGAGTGAGCTACTAACGCTAATCGCTGCCCAAACGCCCGGCACTTCTGTCAAGATGCGAATCAAGCGGCGCAATAGTGATATGTCATTGGAAGTCACGCCAGCCCAGCGGCCTGCGCCGAAATTAATCAAGCCCTAGCCGTGACCAGCACCAAGATTAGCCGTGTTGAATTGGTCAGTACCTTGGATGGATTGCTTCTGCCTGAGAACTTTAAAGACTATGGCCCCAATGGTTTGCAAGTTGAAGGCCGCGAGCGCATAGGCCATATCGTCTCGGGCGTAACAGCGAGTCTTGCCCTCATTGACGCGGCAATTGAAGCCAACGCCGACGCAATTGTTGTGCATCATGGGTTATTTTGGCGCGGTCAAAGCGCCACGATAACGGGTTGGATGAAACAGCGGCTACAACGTTTGTTGCAGCACAACATCAATTTGATTGCTTACCACCTACCACTAGACGCCCATCCCGAGTTGGGCAACAACGCCCAGCTCGCCAAGCTGTGGGGCTTGGATGTGCAGAGCCACTTTGGCGATCAAAAGCTAGGCCATATGGGCCAACGCAAAGACGGCCAAGTTTTTCAAAGCGCGGAAGTTTTGGCAAGCCTCATTCGTCAAACTCTGGGACGGGAACCAACTGTAGTGAGCTCTAAAGCACAGCCTCTGCAAAAAATTGCCTGGTGCTCAGGTGGCGCACAAGGGTATTTTGAAGATGCCATCGCAGCTGGGGCTGATGCTTTCATCACGGGTGAAATCTCAGAACCCCAGGCGCATTTGGCACGTGAAACAGGCGTTGCCTTTTTGGCCTGTGGACACCATGCAACCGAGCGTTACGGGGCGCCAGCGGTTGCGGCCCATGTGGCTGAAAAGCTGGGCTTGACGCACCAGTTCATAGATATTGACAACCCTGCTTAAATCCTTGCAGGCGACCTGACTATGACTGCTGAGAACAATCCCATCGCCATCACCATTGGAGACGCGGCGGGTATAGGCCCTGAAATTATCGTCAGGGCTTTTTGCCAAGCGCCCGAGATGTTTCGTAACTGCATCGTGGTAGGGGATAAAGCCGTCATGCAAAGGGCGTGGCAAGTGGTGGTTTCCAAACCCCTGCCAGCAGAGTTTGCGTTGCATCAAGTAGGACACCCACTAGAACCCGAAGAACTTCCCGAGTTTGGACAGATCAGCTCTGTCGCGGGAAGGCTGGCAGCCGACTGCATTACATGGGCGGCCCAAGCGGCGTTGCAAGGCCACGTCTGTGCCATCGTGACAGCGCCCTTGCACAAAGAGGCTTTATCGCGGGCGGGAGTCGAGTTCCCTGGGCATACCGAAATGTTGCAGGCCTTAGCGGCGAAACATCTCCGTATTCCAACCCATGAATTACCTGTGCGCATGATGCTGGCCAATTCAGAGCTAAAAACCGTTTTGGTCACTATCCACCAAGCTTTGCGCCAAGCAATTGAGTCCATCACCACAACCAACATTGTGGAGACATTGCGGGTTACCCATCGCGCCGAATTGGCCTCAACAGGGCGCGCGCCCCATCTGGCGGTAGCTGGACTAAATCCCCATGCAGGGGAGGGTGGATTGATGGGGCGCGAAGAGATCGACATCATTGCTCCGGCAATTGAACTTGCACGATCTGAGGGAATGACAGTCAGCGGGCCTTGGTCGCCCGATACCGTTTTTATGCGCGCGCGTGCCGAGCGCGGACAACCCGGTGCTTTTGATGTGGTGGTGGCCATGTACCACGACCAAGGGCTGATTCCTGTTAAATATTTAGGCGTGGAGCAGGGGGTCAACATTACCCTCGGCCTACCCTTTGTGCGCACTAGCCCAGACCACGGCACCGCCTTTGACTTAGCGGGCAAGGCAGCGGCAGACCCATCGAGTTTGCTACAAGCAATTGCACAAGCTCAAAAGCTATCTGGCCTTGGCCTTGGGGCTTGATACGGGTTTTCCCGCTCGGATACAATAGTGGGCTTACCCAATTAGTGGCCCATTCCACGAGGAATTTCATGAGTGACACCCCAGTAGATAGCAGTAAACGCACGTGGCTGATCGCTTCCACTTGTGCTGGCGCTGTGGGCGGCGTAGCCGTCGCAGTTCCTTTTGTGAGTACTTTCCAGCCTTCTGAAAAAGCCAAAGCTGCTGGCGCAGCGGTTGAGGTGGATATCTCCGCTCTGGCCCCCGGTGAAAAAATGACCGTTGAATGGCGTGGCAAGCCGGTGTGGATCGTCAAGCGCACTCCAGATCAACTGGATTCCTTGAAAAAAATCGAACCCCAACTTGCCGACCCCAACTCCGAACGCAAACCCAGCGAACTCACCCCCGCTTACGCCCTGAACCAAGCGCGTTCCATCAAGCCTGAAATATTTGTTGCGGTCGGTATTTGTACGCACTTGGGTTGCTCGCCTTCCGATAAATTCCAAACTGGCGCGCAACCCTCTCTGCCTGACGACTGGAATGGCGGTTTTTTGTGCCCTTGCCATGGCTCCACCTTCGACATGGCCGGACGTGTCTACAAAAACAAGCCCGCACCCGACAACTTAGAAATTCCTCCCCACATGTACCTCTCAGACACCAAGTTGTTGATTGGTGAAGACAAAAAAGCCTGATCGGACCAAACACCATGGCTAACTTCAAAGAAATCTCTTCTGACGCACCCGTGGCAGACAAACTGCTCAATTGGGTAGACAACCGATTCCCTGCTTCCAAGCTCTACAAAGAGCACTTGTCTGAGTACTACGCACCCAAAAATTTCAATTTTTGGTATTTCTTTGGTTCCCTGGCTTTATTAGTTTTGGTCATCCAAATCGTCACCGGCATCTTCTTGGTAATGCATTACAAGCCTGATGCTGCGCTAGCCTTTGCGTCTGTCGAATACATCATGCGTGATGTGCCTTGGGGGTGGTTGATCCGCTACATGCACTCCACAGGCGCTTCAGCGTTTTTTATCGTCGTCTATCTACACATGTTCCGCGGCCTAATTTATGGCTCTTACCGTAAACCCCGCGAATTGGTTTGGATCTTCGGTTGCGCTATTTTCTTGTGCTTGATGGCTGAAGCCTTCATGGGGTACTTATTACCTTGGGGCCAAATGTCTTATTGGGGCGCGCAGGTTATCGTGAACCTGTTTGCTGCCATTCCTTTCATCGGCCCTGATTTGGCGTTGTTGATCCGCGGTGACTATGTGGTGAGCGACGCAACCCTTAACCGCTTCTTCAGTTTTCACGTCATAGCAGTGCCTTTGGTTCTGCTCGGTTTGGTTGTTGCGCATATCATTGCTTTGCATGAAGTCGGATCTAACAACCCCGACGGAGTGGAAATCAAAGGCCCTCATGCGCCCAAAGACGCCAACGGTCATCCACTCGACGGCATTCCCTTCCACCCCTACTATTCTGTGCACGACATCATGGGCGTGACGGGTTTCTTATTGGTGTTTAGCGCGATTATTTTCTTTGCGCCCGAGTTTGGTGGTTACTTCTTGGAGTACAACAACTTCATTCCAGCCGACCCGTTGAAGACGCCTTTGCACATTGCACCTGTTTGGTACTTCACACCTTTCTATTCGATGTTGCGTGCTATCACCAGCGAAATGATGTACGCCTTGATCGCATGCGTATTGGCTGGCGCGTACTTTGGCGCGGTGCGTACCCAACTACCTCAAATGGCCAAAGGTGCGGTAGTGGGAGCATCTGTTGTTCTTTCTGTCTTGATGCTTTCCATCGACGCAAAATTTTGGGGCGTATTGGTAATGGGTGGCGCGGTCATCATTCTTTTCTTCTTGCCTTGGTTAGACAACTGCGCAGTGAAATCTATTCGTTACCGTCCTGATTGGCATAAATACCTCTACGGCATCTTCGTGATTAACTTTGTAGTTTTGGCGTACCTTGGAACGCAACCGCCCTCACCCATTGGCGAGCGTGTGTCCCAAGTGGGTACTTTGTTCTATTTCGGCTTCTTTCTGTTGATGCCTTGGTGGAGCACGATGGGTGACACCAAGCCAGTGCCTGATCGCGTAACTTTCACGCCTCACTGAAGAATGGACGGAGCAGACTTACTATGAAAAAAATTCTCCTCAGCCTCGTCTTGGCATTCGGTGTAGTGGCAGGTGTACAAGCCTCAGGAGGCGATAGCATCGCCTGGGACAAAGCGCCCAATAAAACCAACGACCTTGCTGCCTTGCAGCACGGTGCCAAATTGTTTGTCAACCACTGTTTGAATTGCCACTCTGCTGCTTTCATGCGTTACAACCGTTTGACGGATATTGGTTTAACCGAACAGCAAATCAAAGACAACCTGTTGTTCACCACTGAAAAAGTCGGTGACACCATGAAGTCCAACATAGATCCAAAGCTTGCCAAAGAATGGTTTGGTGCAACGCCTCCGGATCTCACCCTGATTGCGCGCTCTCGCTCAGGCTCTGGTGGAACAGGTGCCGACTATCTCTACACCTACATGCGCACCTTCTACCGAGACGAGACCAAAGCCACGGGATGGAATAACTTGGCTTTCCCGAATGTCGGTATGCCACACGTGTTGTGGGAAATGCAAGGTGTTCGCAAGCCTATCTTCGAAGAACACGAAGGCCATGGTGGCCATGCCGCCAAAGTTTTCAAATCTTGGGAAATAGTGACTCCAGGCACTATCAGCCCCTTGGAATACGACCAAGCTATTGGTGATTTGGTGGGTTACTTGCAATGGATGGGTGAACCAGCCCAAAACACCCGCGTTCGTTTAGGCGTTTGGGTTTTACTCTTCCTTGGTTGCTTTATGGTGATTGCTTGGCGCTTGAATGCGTCGTACTGGAAAGATATCAAATAATTACTGTTCATTCGATGGCAGACCTTGTGTTTGCCATCACCTCACGGAGTGGCAAACCAGTTTGTCACTCTTTTTGATTTTTAGGAGACACCCATCATGATGGTGCTTTATTCGGGAACTACGTGTCCTTTTTCTCATCGCTGCCGTTTCGTTTTGTTTGAAAAAGGCATGGACTTCGAAATCCGCGATGTCGACCTCTACAACAAGCCAGAAGACATCAACGTGATGAACCCTTACGGCCAAGTGCCGATCTTGGTCGAGCGCGATCTGATCTTGTACGAGTCCAACATCATCAACGAGTACATCGACGAGCGCTTTCCTCATCCGCAACTCATGCCTGGTGACCCTGTCGACCGTGCCCGTGTGCGTTTGTTCTTGCTCAACTTTGAAAAAGAGTTGTTCACCAATGTCACGATTTTGGAATCTCGCACAGCCAAGGCCAACGAAAAAGCTTTGGAAAAAGCCCGCGCCCACATCCGTGACCGCTTGACCCAGTTGGCCCCCGTTTTCTTGAAAAACAAGTTCATGCTCGGTGACAACTTTTCTATGCTTGATGTCTCTATTGCTCCCTTGCTCTGGCGCTTAGACCACTATGGCATTGATCTTTCCAAGAATGCGGCTCCATTGTTGAAATATGCCGAACGCATTTTTTCTCGTCCAGCCTATATTGAGGCGTTAACACCTTCTGAAAAGGTAATGCGCAAGTAATTGCTATGCTGAACGCACCTGACGCATCGTCCACCAGACCCTATCTGTTGCGCGCCTTGCACGAATGGTGCACGGACAATGGGTATACGCCTTACATCGCTGTGCAGGTCGATGAAATGGTGCAAGTGCCTCAAGAGTATGTAAAAAATGGCGAGATTGTTCTCAACGTGAGTTATGACGCGACCAGCAATATGTCTCTGGGTAACGATGTGATTGAATTCAAAGCCCGTTTTGCTGGAACTCCACGCGAAATCATCGTGCCAGTAGACCGGGTATTAGCTATCTATGCCAGAGAAAATGGTCAGGGCATGGCTTTTCCCATGCGGTCTTCCAATGGAACCGAAACAGGCGCTACAACTACTGCACTCGCTCCTTCAGAGGCGCGCGCATCCTTAACTGCTGTTTCAACATCAAAACCATCAACACAGACACCTGAGGATGATGCCCCCCCTCCGACAACCCCCAATGGGCGCCCTTCTTTAAAGCGCGTTAAATAAAATCAAAAGAGGACAGTAGAATATTTGAATCGCCGCTTTAGCTCAGTTGGTAGAGCACCCGCCTTGTAAGCGGTAGGTCGTCAGTTCGAATCCGACAAGCGGCACCATTTTGAAATTACGCAATGTCGTACTTAACGAATTGATTGCTATCTCGACTGAGAAGTAGCATCAGCTTGGGATGAATGAATAATTTTTCTTTTCCTAGAGTCATCTCTCGAAGAACACCTTTTTCTGTCATTTCCTTTAGATAGCGCGATGCTGCTTGGCGTTTGGCAACACCTTTGTTCACCAAGTCTGAGATTCGGCAATAAGGCTGCTCAAAAATCACATCGACAAGCTCTCTTGAGTAAATCTTGGGCAAGCTGTGGCGAACATGTGCCGTGGTGTGTTCTGCTAAATCTCTGATGGCACCAATTTTTTCAGTTGTCCAACGTGATGTGTCTTCTACAGCCTTCAGCATGAAGAGGACCCATGATTCCCAGTCGTGATCTTTCGTGACAGCGAGCAACAGACGGTAGTAGTCAGGTTTGTTCTGAATGATGTGACGGCTTAAATACAGGATGGGTAACTGAAGTAGGTCCTGTTGAATCAAAAAAAGTATGTTGATCACGCGCCCTGTACGGCCATTGCCGTCACTGAACGGATGAATAGCCTCAAACTGGTAATGCGCTACGGCCATGCGGATAAGGGGATCAATGTCTACTTCGTTATGAATGAAACGTTCCCAATTTGCCAGCATGTCACGCAGCAACGTCTCACCTTCAGGCGACGTGTAAATGATTTCGCCCGTTTTGTCATTTTCAAGTTGTGTGCCTGGAGTCTTGCGGATATCCATGTCCACAGCTTTGAGGGTTCGGCAAATATCGACAGCCGTGGCCGTGCAAAGTGGGCGTTCTTTTAGTGACTGATACCCTCGGTGTAGAGCGGATCTGTATCTAAGCGCTTCTTTGGTCGCAGTGTCAGCTTGACCGTGCCCATCGGTCTGGGCGTGTTGAAACAACTTGTCTATTGTGGTGACAATGTTCTCAATCTCAGAGCTGTCCTTCGCTTCCAACAATGGGATCGTGTTGATCAGCATAGTCTGATTCGGGATCAGTTCTGCCGCTTGCTTGAGTTGCGCCAAGGCCGCGCGAGCTGTGATGCAAGCTTTCAGTACGGCACGACTTTCCAGTTCCTGCGGAGGCGGGAGTGGTGGGAGTTGGTTATGGGGCTTGTCTGGGCGCCACGCACCTTGTTCGGCGTTCGTCATGTTCTCGTAACTCATTTTTATCGACACGATCTCATCATATGTCGCTTCTGGCGACATGTCCAGATGATGTGTCGATATTCTTGAATTCCAGCGACACGTTCTGGCGACGTGTCGCTGAGGGACACTGGTTGAATTCACAGTGACTGAGCTGATCAGGCACACAGCACCATAGACATGTTGCAACAGTAGGCTAGTTTGGGCAAAGGTTTGCTTGTAAAATATACCCAACTTGCGTATACTTTCATGAAAGCACTATTCGTCGAATTGCCCCCATTTGAGCGCCACAGAGCCGACTATCTTGATGATCACGCGTTTGGTCAGCTGCAAGCTGAGTTGATGAGGAATCCTCAAGCTGGCGACCTTATTGAGGGTACGGGTGGCCTACGCAAAGTGCGTTTCGCAGATGAGCGAAGGGGTAAAGGGAAGCGCGGCGGGCTAAGAGTCATTTACTTTTATTGGGATGGCAAAAGTCAGTTCTGGCTTTTCACGGTGTACGGTAAAGACGAAATGGATGACTTGTCGCCTAAAGAAAAGGCGGCTCTGAAAGTGATGTTGAAGGCAGAGTTGGAGGCTCGGAAATGAAAAAACGCAATCTGTTTGCTGAAATTTCAGAAGGTTTTGACGCGCTGAAAGATGCCCGCGAGGGAAAGCGCACCTTGCGCTCGACTAAAGTGAAGGCTATGCCGACAATCGAAGTCTCTGCAGACGAAGTCAAAGCTGTGCGAGAAAAACTCAATCTTTCTCAGCCTGTCTTTGCCTTGAAGCTCAGAACTAAGATAAAAACACTACAAAACTGGGAGCAAGGCAGAGCGCGCCCCAATGCGCAGGCTAGCCTACTAATAAGAATGTTGGAAAGATTTCCAGATACCGCCCAGCGGTTGGAGACCGTTTGAACGGCTCTTTGACCTGATGACACTATTTACAGTTTGTACCAATCACATCGTTAACAACTTGGGCCCAAATGGATTGGGTCCAGGTTCAACCCGCCAACCTCGTCCCACAGCCCGTGGGACAGTCAGTCTGCAATGTGGGTGGGGAATGGACACGACGCAGCCGAAGCAGCCTCTCTAGATGTCGCCATCACATGACAAATCAACTGGAGGCACTGGTAGCCGAAAACGCCCGCCTAATCACCCTGCTCGAGTCGCACGGCATCGAATGGCGACAGCCACAACCTGTCGTCGCATTGGCACGCGAGCCGGAGCCATCCAGGCTTTCCACCGCAGAAAAGGTCATATTGTTTCGCCGGCTGTTTCGTGGGCGCACCGATGTGTATCCCATTCGTTGGGAAGGCAAGACCTCTGGCAAGTCAGGATATGCCCCTGCCTGCGCCAACGAGTGGCGCGCCGGTGTCTGTGAAAAGCCGCGCATCAAGTGCGGGGACTGCAGCAATCGCCTGTTGATCCCCCTGTCCGATGCTGTGATCTATGACCACTTGGCCGGAGAGCATACGGTCGGGGTGTACCCACTGCTGGAGGATGACACCTGCTATTTTCTGGCGGCCGATTTTGACGAGGCCGACTGGCGCGACGACGCGCGAGCCTTCATGCAATCCTGCCATGAACTGGGAGTCCAGGCTTCGCTGGAAATTTCTCGGTCTGGGAATGGCGCGCACGCGTGGGTGTTTTTCGCCAACCGTGTTTCTGCACGTGACGCCCGGCGCCTTGGCACCGCCATCATCAGCCACACCTGCTCGCGCACCCGGCAACTGAAGCTGGAATCCTACGACCGGCTGTTCCCGAACCAGGACTCGATGCCCAAAGGCGGCTTCGGCAACCTGATTGCCTTGCCGTTGCAGAAATGGCCTCGTGAAAGTGGTTGCAGTGTCTTCGTCGATGCCGATCTGCGCCCGTATCCGGATCAATGGGGGTTCCTCGCCTCCATCCTGCCCATGGCCGCACACGACATCGAGCCGACCATCCTGCAGGCCACGGGCGGCACTCATCCACTGGATGTCACCTTTATCGAAGACGAGGATCTGGCCACGCCCTGGAAGCGTGACGGCGCTGCGGTCAAAAAACTGGCTGGCCCCATGCCGAAATCGTTGACTGTGACGCTGGCCAATCTCATCTATTTTGAAAAGGCGCAGTTGCCACAGACACTGGCCAACCGCCTGATCCGTCTGGCAGCCTTCCAGAACCCCGAGTTCTACAAAGCCCAGGCCATGCGCATGTCGGTCTGGGACAAGCCCCGTGTCATCGGCAATGCGGAGAACTACCCGCAGCACATCGCCTTGCCTCGCGGTTGCCTCGATGCCGCGCTGGATTTACTCCAGGACAACGGCATCGCCTGTGACCTGCGCGATGAGCGTTTCGGCGGGGAATCCATCGACGTCTCCTTCGTCGGCACGTTGCGTCTGGACCAGGAGGCCGCAGTTGCCGGAATGCTGCATCACGACACCGGCGTGCTGTGCGCCCCAACGGCCTTTGGCAAAACGGTCACTGCCGCCGCAATGATCGCGCGCCGGGGTGTAAAAACACTGGTGCTGGTGCATCGAACGGAACTGCTCAAACAATGGCAGGAACGACTGCAGGCTTTTCTGGGCGTTGGCAAGGGTGTGGTCGGCACCATCGGCGGTGGCAAAGCCAAACCTACGGGCAAGATCGACATTGCCGTGATGCAGTCCGTTTCCCGACAGGGCGAGGTGAACCCGTTGGTAGAAAACTACGGTCAGGTGATCGTGGACGAGTGCCACCACGTTGGCGCTGTATCGTTTGATGCCATTCTGAGGCGGACCAAGGCCAAGTACGTGCTGGGCCTGACAGCGACGCCCATACGCCGGGATGGTCAGCAGCCCATCATCTTCATGCAGTGCGGACCGATCCGATACACGGCGGCCAGGCCTGCTGGTGCGCCTCACGATCTGGAGGTGTTGCCTCGTTCACGCTTCACGCGTATCGATCTTCCCGCTGATGCAGGCATCCAGGACGTGTTTCGGCATCTCGCCAATGACCAGCCCAGAACGGAGTCCATCGCCGCCGAGGTGCGTGATGCAGTCGAACAGGGACGCAAGGTTCTGGTGCTGACCGAACGCACGGAACACCTCGATGCGATCAAAGCTGCCCTTGATGGATTGGAGCCTGCGCCATTTGTCTTGCACGGACGCATGTCCAAGAAGCAGCGAGTGGCACTGGTAGCTGCTCTGGATGCACTGCCGCCCGACGCACCGCGCGTTTTACTTTCGACTGGGAAGCTGGTTGGCGAGGGCTTCGACCACCCACCGTTGGACACGCTGGTCCTGGCCATGCCAGTTTCCTGGAAAGGTACCCTTCAGCAGTACGCCGGGCGCCTGCACCGTGAGCACGCCAGCAAGACTGACGTGCGGATCATCGATTTCGTGGACACCGGCCATCCGGCCTTGCTCCGGATGTGGGACAAGCGGCAAATGGGCTACCATGCGATGGGCTATCGCGTCGAGGCACAGCGCGAATTTAGCGAAATCAGCGAAATTTGTGTCGTGACAACGGCTTGCCCGTGATTCCTCGAGGCGAAATGAGCGAAATTAGGTGCCAGTACAGTCTCACGTCTTCTGCGTGCGCAATAGTTGCGACAAATGCCGCCATCGGTGCGACAATTCCACCATATGATCGCTCCGAGAGGTTCCCATGTCTGAACGCATCAACGCCCGTCTGTCGCAACCCCTGGCTGAATTCGTGGATCGAATGGTCGGCGAGGCGGGTCTTTACGAAACACCCAGCGAATACGTGCGCGACCTGATCCGCCGCGACATGGAACGGCGTGACGGTCAGTTTGTGCAGGACGCCATCCTCGCCGGTTATCGAGACCTGGCGGCAGGCCGCGTCTTTGCGTCCAGCGGCGACTTCAAGGCCGACATGGCGACGCTGGACCGCAAGGAAGTCGATGGCTGGCAGTGACATGCCATCACCTGCCACGTTCCTGCTGACCCGGAATGCGGCGCTGGATTTGCGACGCATCTATATGCGGTCGTGCCGGGAATGGGGCGACGATGTTGCCGACCGCTATCTTGCCGACTTGTATGCTGTCATGGGCCTTGCTACCGCCGACCCAAAGAAGGGGCGCTTGCGGCAGTACCGCTCTGCTCCGTTTCTGATGGTTCCGGCGCGGCAGCACTTCGTGATCTACGACCTCGTGCCGCAAGGCATCGCGGTGCTGACGGTTCAACATCAGGTGCGCGACATCGAAACCCTGATCGTAGAACTGACCCCTTCGTTCAACGCCGAAGTCGAGCGGCTGAAGCGTAAAACCTGATTGCACCTGCAGTAATGCGCGTATCGAAAAATCTATCTGCGATTTACTCTCCTTACCGAACCAACCCGCAGCAGTGCTATCTAGCCCCAACTCGGGTTTCAGAGACGGGCAGCCGTCCGCCAGGAAAGTTCACTTATTCGAAATTTTCAAATAACCCGCGTGTCCATTTGCTCTATGGCGGAGACAGGGCAAGGGCAGACAACCCGGCGCGGCCTGAGACGCCACCCAAAAGGGTCTCATCGATCTATCTCCATCTCTACGCACACGCACCCGGTATTACTCAGGGCTCGGAAGGTTGGACGTAGATAGCAGTAAACTACACAGCAACACTTTGAAAGCCAGTTCTTCCACAAGAAGAACTGGTTTTTTTGATTTGCTCATCGGGTCAAGGCGTAAACAGTTAAGCCCAACCACTCATGCAAAGCTACTTGCCAGCGCATCAGACTACTGACCAATGCATACTCGGTCCATGCGGTGTTGCTTGAAGTCTGAAAGTCAACGGGGTAAGGCGTCACGTGGCAACCAACGGCGTTGAACTCTTCCATGGACCTTGGCATATGTGATGCAGACGTCACGAGTAGCCATTTTTTTTGGCAACTGTCCCCAAGCAAGGTGGCAACACTTTGTGCGTTTTCTCTGGTGTTGCGCGATCCGTCCTCAAGGCGCACGCGTTGCATATCCAGACCTTGCTCTTTATAAAACGCAGAAGCCAAACTAGCTTCAGTTGTGCCAGTGGCCATCATGCGGCCTTCCCCTCCAGAGAAAACCAATTCGAAATGGTTGTGAGATCGCATCCAACCCACAGGAACAGTCATGCGCTCAGCGGCGCTACCCAAAGGCACTTGTCCGTGCTCTAAAAAACTACTGGGGTGTCCGGTAGCACCACCAAGAACAATAAAGCCCGCATGGGAAACAATATCTTTTGGCTGAGGTGCTGAGTAGCGGTTCTCCAATGGACGCAGCAACATATTGGGAAATGCTTCGAATCCAAGCAAAAACAAAACCAACCAACCAAACCAGAGCATTCGCAAAGCTGTGCCCCGCCATTTAGAGATGATTAAAAGCGCAGCAAACCACCAAACTCCGAGCCAAAACATAGGTTGGGTGATAGCAGACAAAATTTTGGATAGATAAAACATAAATATTGCGCTCTACCTGTAACTACAAAAAACCAAAAGCTAGGCCTTAGTCACTTTTAACTGGATAGTTTGCACATCCCATCCCTTGGTTCTCAAGTGCGCGCACAACGAGGGTAAAAGTTGACGCAGTTTTGCGGCTACGGCGCTATTGGGAACCAAGATGCACCAAGCTTGGCTTTCCACGCCACCTGACTGCACAAGACCTCGCATTGAAACGGGTAATAGAGGAAGAATGGCTTGCAAGCGGTTTTGTCCGTCGCGCGCAAGCGCTTGGAGCTGCGAGAGAGACGTGGCGCCGTCCATGATTTGCGCGACCGATTGCGATTTGCCGCGAAGAACGAGATGGGACTTGGGCGCAGCGTTGTATCCCAAATTGCGCAATGCTGCGAGTGAGTCTGATCGCTTTGAAGATGTGTCTGGAGGCGGCTGTCGCATGGAGGCATTATGCGATCTTGTGGCGGTTAAAATAGAGGGCTTGACCTTTCACGCCTTCTAAAAAGGAAATTGCGGTTTTTTTGCGACAACACATCCAAAAAAACACTGCATTGCACGCATGGCTTTTAAATTACTGACCTCTATTTTTGGCAGCCGTAACGATCGGATGCTTAAAACCTATCGCAAAACCGTCGCGCAGATCAACGCATTAGAAAGTGCATTGGAATCCTTGAGCGACGAAGCATTGCGCGCTAAAACCGATGCGTTCAAAGCCCGACTGCAGCAAGGCGAAGACATGGATAGCGTATTGCCAGAAGCATTTGCTGTAGTGCGTGAAGCATCTAAGCGCGTGATGAAAATGCGCCACTTCGATGTGCAGTTGGTCGGCGGTATCGCACTGCACCAAGGGAAAGTGGCAGAGATGCGAACGGGTGAAGGCAAAACTTTGACCGCTACTTTGCCCGTTTACCTCAATGCACTGACAGGAAAAGGCGTGCATGTGGTCACAGTGAACGACTACTTGGCCAACCGCGACGCGCAGTGGATGGGTCGTCTTTATAACTTCCTAGGTTTGTCTGTAGGCGTGAACTTGCCACAAATGCCGCGCGCTGACAAACAAGCCGCCTACCGTGCAGACATCACCTACGGCACCAACAACGAATTTGGCTTTGATTATTTGCGAGACAACATGGTCTACGAAGTGGAAGACCGTGTGCAGCGTGGCATGCACTATGCCATCGTCGACGAAGTCGATTCGATTCTGATCGACGAAGCCCGCACACCATTGATCATCAGCGGACAAGCTGAAGACCATACTGAGCTCTATGTGGCCATCAACCAAGTTGTGCCCATGCTGACCCGCCAAGTCGGCGAGGAAGACCCACGCACGGGCGAGGGCATCATCACACCAGGTGACTTCACGGTCGACGAAAAATCGCACCAAGTGTTCTTGACAGAGCAAGGCCATGAGAAAGCCGAGAGCTTGCTCAATAGCCGCGGGCTCTTGCCTTCAGGCGCGTCGCTGTATGACCCCGCGAATATCAGCTTGGTGCACCACCTGTATGCGGCTTTGCGCGCCAACCATCTCTACCACCGCGACCAACACTATGTGAACCAAAACGGCGAGATTGTGATCGTCGACGAATTCACAGGCCGCTTGATGACAGGCCGTCGTTGGAGCGATGGATTGCACCAAGCGGTAGAAGCCAAAGAGGGTGTGCAAATCCAGGCGGAAAACCAGACCATGGCTTCCATCACCTTCCAAAATTATTTCCGCCTCTACAAAAAGCTCGGCGGCATGACGGGAACTGCAGACACTGAGGCTTACGAATTTCAAGAAATTTATGGCCTTGAAACTTTGGTGGTGCCACCTAACCGCGCAAGCCGTCGTGAAGACCAACACGATCGCGTTTACAAGACAACGCAAGAAAAATACAAAGCTGCAATTGATGATATCGGCGAGTGTTACCAGCGCGGACAACCTGTTCTGGTTGGTACCACGTCTATTGAAAACTCAGAGCTGATTGCAGAAATGTTGGACAAGGCCAAGTTGCCGCACCAAGTGCTCAATGCCAAGCAACACGCGCGTGAAGCCGATATCGTCGCGCAAGCTGGCCGTGCCAAGATGATCACCATCGCGACCAACATGGCAGGACGTGGTACCGACATCGTCTTGGGCGGTAACGTCGAGAAACTCATTACGGAAGTCGAGGCCAATGCGTCGCTAGATGCACAAGCCAAGAAGAAAGAAATAGATGCCTTGCGCGTGCAGTGGACCAAGGACCACGAGCATGTGAAGTCTTTGGGTGGCTTGCGCATCATCGCCACCGAGCGCCACGAGTCGCGCCGTATTGACAACCAATTGCGCGGACGCTCAGGCCGCCAAGGTGACCCAGGTTCCTCACGCTTTTATTTGAGCTTAGATGATGCGTTGATGCGCATTTTTGCGGGTGAGCGTGTCAAGGCCATCATGGACCGCCTCAACATGCCCGAGGGTGAGGCGATTGAAGCGGGCATGGTCACGCGCAGTATCGAGAGTGCACAACGCAAAGTAGAAGCACGTAATTTCGATATACGCAAACAACTGCTCGAATACGACGACGTATCCAACGACCAACGCCGAGTGATTTATCAGCAGCGCAACGACATCTTGGATGCGTCAGATCTTTCCGCACAAATCGCAGGTTTGCGCGAAGGCACCTTTGTCGAATTGGTGCGCCAGTATGTGCCCGAAGAATCCGTAGAAGAACAATGGGACATCGCTGCCTTGCAACGCGTCTTGGCGCAAGAGTGGCAAATCGAGTTGCCCTTGGTTGACATGGTCAAAGACGCTTCGGCGATTACCGATGTCGACATCGTTGACCATGTGGTCATGGCAGCTAACGAAGCCTTCCAAGCCAAAGTGGACCGTGTCGGCTTAGACCAATTCACGCCCTTCATGCGCGTGGTGTTGTTGCAAAACATTGACAGCCATTGGCGTGAGCATTTGGCGGCCTTAGATTACTTGCGCCAAGGTATTCACCTGAGAGGTTACGCACAAAAGCAACCCAAACAGGAATACAAGCGTGAAGCGTTCGAATTATTTGGCCAGTTGCTCGACATGGTGAAGGTCGAAGTTACGCGTGTTTTGATGACAGTGAAGATTGAATCGAATACCCAAATCGAACAAGCCGCGCAAGACTTGGAAGAGCGTGCAGAGAAAATCCACAACGTCACATATTCAGCACCTAATGAAACTGGCGAAGCTGAAACAACGATGGATAGGTCTACTTTCGCCGAGAAGTTTCCCGTCGTTGGCCGCAATCAACCTTGCCCTTGTGGCAGCGGTAAGAAGTTCAAGTTTTGTCATGGGCAATTGAGTTAATAAACACACAGCTCCTCAAAAACACTTCGATTTCCCAAACTGCTATGTCCGTTCACCTCGCAACTCCAATTGCTGCCCAACTCCACTCCATCAAAGGTCTTCGTATCGGCGTCACTCAAGCTGGCATCAAAAAAGCAGGTCGTAAAGATTTAACGGTGGTGTTGATCGACGAAGGCGCATCTGTAGGTGGCGTCTTTACCCAAAACCGTTTCTGTGCAGCACCAGTGCAAATTTGCCGTCAGCATTTAGCAGCTACACAAGCAAAGCCTGAGGACAGGCCCTTAGGTGTCAGTCAAGGTATTCGTGCTTTGTTGATCAACACAGGCAATGCCAACGCTGGTACGGGTGAAGAAGGCTTAAAGCGTGCGCATGCTACTTGTGAAGCTTTGGCGCAAGCGATCTCCATTCAACCGCGGCAGGTGCTACCTTTTTCTACCGGCGTGATCATGGAGCCCTTGCCCCACACACGTATCGTGGCGGGATTGCCGGCTGCCATCACAGCTGCGGGAAATGCACCTTCTTCACAGCAGTGGTTGGACGCCGCAGAGGGCATCATGACAACCGATACAGTGCCCAAAGCAGCCAGCACACAAACCATGATTGCTGGCAAGACCATCAACGTGACGGGTATCAGCAAAGGCGCGGGCATGATCCACCCGAATATGGCGACTATGTTGGGTTTCATGGCAACCGATGCCTGCGTCGCACCTGAATTGATGCACGCCTTGACCTTTGCATTGGCCGAAGGATCGTTCAACCGCATCACGGTCGATGGCGACACATCGACCAACGATTCATTTGTATTCATCGCTACCAACAAAGCAGGCCACGCGCCCATCACCACTTTGGAAAGTGCAGAAGGCAAGGCCTTGTACCAAGCGATGCTACAAGTAGCGCGTCAACTCGCACAAGCGATTGTGCGAGACGGTGAAGGCGCTACCAAGTTCATCACCGTGCAAATTGAAGGCGGTCGCAATAGTGCTGAATGCTTACAAGTGGCCTATGCCATCAGTCACTCGCCCTTGGTTAAAACTGCCTTTTTCGCCAGCGATCCCAACCTCGGTCGCATTTTGGCGGCTGTGGGCTATGCCGGCATCACAGATTTAGACCAAACCAAGATCGATCTCTACCTAGACGATGTGCATGTTGCAGTCAATGGCGGTCGCAATCCCGCTTACAAAGAAGAAGACGGCCAGCGCGTGATGCAGCAATCTGAAATCACAGTACGTGTAGTGTTAGGTCGCGGTGTTGCCAGCGAGACGGTATGGACTTGCGATTTGAGCCACGAGTACGTGAGCATCAACGCAGACTACCGGAGTTAATCATGCAAACAGATTTGTCTAGCAGTTTAGAACGCGTGCTCCAACGTGCAGAGGCTTTGATGCAGCGCATCGAGTCTGTATTACCGCAACCCTTGCAAGCACCCGATTGGTCAGCTAGCGTGGCCTACCGTTATCGCAAACGCAGCAGTGGTCACGGCACCTTGGAGCCTGTGCGCCACGTCGCGCAACTGGGCTTGCAGGACCTCAAAGAGATTGATCAGCAAAAAGAAAAAATCCAACGCAACACTGAACAGTTCGTCAATGGTTTGCCTGCCAACAATGTGTTGTTGACCGGCGCACGCGGTACGGGCAAGTCTTCGCTCATCAAAGCATGTTTGAATACCTATGCGCCCCGCGGATTGCGTTTGATCGAAGTGGACAAAGCTGACTTGGTCGATTTGCCAGACATCATCGAAGTCGTTGCAGAGCGCGCAGAAAAATTCATCGTCTATTGCGACGACCTGAGTTTTGAAGATGGCGAACCGGGCTACAAGGCTTTGAAATCTATTTTGGACGGTACGGTGGCTGCATCCTCTGCCAATGTTTTGATCTATGCCACTAGTAACCGTCGCCATCTCTTGCCCGAGTACATGAAAGAAAACCTCACCTACACCCATACCGATGACGGTGAAGTGCATCCAGGTGAAGGTGTGGAAGAAAAAATTTCACTCTCTGAGCGCTTTGGTTTGTGGGTGAGTTTTTATCCCTTTAGCCAAGACGAATACTTAGCGATCACCGCGCAGTGGTTGTCTTCATTTGGGGTGAGCGCTGTTGCAATTGCTGCTGCCAAACCCGAGGCTTTGGTCTGGGCACTGGAGCGCGGTTCACGCAGTGGTCGGGTGGCCTACCAGTTTGCGCGTGACTATGCGGGTAAGCATGTTGTGACGCGCTAGTCGTCTTTGACTTTGCGTTGTGTCTCTCCCTGAACCCACCACCGTTCGCCTAGTGGATGCGCAAATTCCGCGTTCAGCCGATCGCCAATTGGTACAGGTTGCTGTTGGGGTATTGATTCGTAGTGACGACGCATTCTTGCTCACTAGCCGCCCAGAGGGCAAAGCCTATGCAGGCTACTGGGAGTTTCCTGGCGGCAAGCTCGAATTAGGTGAAACCGTTGCCCAAGCACTAAAAAGAGAATTGCAAGAAGAAATTGGGATCACCATCGAAGACTGCGTTGCTTGGAAGACCGAGCAGATCGATTACCCGCACGCCATGGTGCAATTGAATTTTTGCAAGGTCAAGCGCTGGTCAGGTAAGTTGCAAATGCGTGAAGCGCAAATGTATGCGTGGCAACAATTGCCAGTAACGGTTCAACCAGTGTTGCCGGGTACCTTGCCGGTGCTGGAATGGTTTGCTGACGAGAGAGGTTTTGTGGGAAGTAATCTGGCGAATTAACGCTAAACGCAGAGCGCCATCTCAAAAGGCACATCATCGGTACTATGTTGCAGGCGACCATCACCATCTTGGCGCATCATGCGAACCCAAATCATCAAGCGATTGCCGCTTATTTCTGGGATAAAACCAAGCTTGGGGTCAATTGCCACGCGCATCAACATAAACCTTCCTTGTGCGAGTGATTGTTGGAACTGCCCGCCCATTGCCATCATTTTTTGGGTGGTTCCTGTATCGCGCATCAAAGACAGGAGCAAGTTGACGGAAGCGTTCATGGGTTGAAACGCATTGGCCCAGCGTTGTATGTCCGCTCTGCGGGTACCAGAGTCTTGGTGCTGCCACGCATGGTAGGCGGGCAAATCAAAAGAGCAAGTGCCTCCTGGAATCGTGACGCGGTTGCGCAAAGACGTAAGCCACTCGTTGTCAAGAATGTTTTGCCCAATTTTTCCGATGGCAGCATTTAATCCGCTAAAGCAACGTTCGAGTTGCTCTAGCAATTGGATAAGAGCTTCTTCAGAAACAGAAGGATTGCCTTTTAGAGCGGTGAATTGTTGTTTGTGACGCTCTAGGTCTTTAAGAATGTCTGACTTGATATCGGTGCGACCACCAGCTTCTACCAATTCAAACAAGGTAGTCAAAGCAAAGTGATTATCAATAGGCGTGTCGCGCAAATTGAGCGATTCAAAACGCTTGAATAGATGCTCTAAACGCAAATAGGTGCGAACGCGTTCGTTAAAGGGATGTTCGTAAAGAATCACGTGGAAAAACGAATATAGCAGCGCCGAAATTGACTCCCACCATCATACATTCAGTGCTAATGCGTCCACAGTTAGCCGCAACTGTTCTAAATCAAGCCCTTCATTGAACAATGTAATGTCTGCTGCGGCTAATCTTTGTGTCCTTGTTGCTTGTGCGCGGATGATGTTTTGAACGGCCTCGCGGGTTAGCCCGCTTCTGACCATGGTTCGATCAATTTGTGTGTTTTCAAGACAGTCGATAACCAATACCTGATCAACTAATTTGCGCCAACGAGAGGATTCCACTAGCAAAGGAACATCAAATATTAAAAGCGTGTGGCCAGACAAGATCGCCTGTTGCGCTTGCGCTTGGGTGGCCATGGCAACAAGGGGGTGGACGATTGCTTCAAGTCTTAGCTTGGCGCTGAGATCAGAGAAGACCAGCGCGCGCATACGTTCTCTGTCTAATGCGCCATCGGGGGTTAGAAATTCAGCGCCAAAGGATTGGCTGATTGCTGCAATGGCACTGCCGTTAGCAGCAGTAACGCTACGCGCTATGGCGTCTGAGTCGATGACTGCACCCCCTCGTGCTGCCAGCATTCCTGCTACCGTACTTTTTCCGCTGCCTATGCCGCCAGTCAATCCAAGTCGTAGAGGGGTGCAAATTTTTGTCATGACAACCAGTTTATGTAAAAAAACAAGCTCGCCTCGCCGTACAAGGCCTGAAATACAGCAGCCACTGCTAGAAAGGGCCCAAAAGGCAAATACCCGCCGTGTTTCATGCGATGGGTGGCTTGCATCCAAATACCGATAAGCGCTCCGCTGATACTGGCTATCAGCACCAAAGGCAACAATGCCAGTGGCCCCAACCAAGCGCCCAGGGCAGCGAGAAATTTAAAGTCACCCGCGCCCATGCCTTCCTTTCCCGTCATAAGTTGAAAAGTAGATGCGACCAGCCACAGTGACCCATAACCAGCAAAGACTCCCCAGATGGCTTGTTGTGGAGAAGCTTCAGTCAAACCTAGAGTGCTAGCCAGAAGACCAAGCCACAGCAAGGGCTGCGTCAATACATCGGGAAGATAAGTGGTTTGCCCGTCGATTACCGATAGCGTCAGTAAGAAGCTCATAAAAATGGACCATGCTAGGGCGCTGGGTACAAAACCCCAATGCAAAGCGCACAAGAGCCACAAAAGGGCATTGGCGAACTCGACCGCTGGATATTGCCAATGGATAGGTGCAGCACAAAATCCGCATCGGCCTCTGAGCCAGGCATAACTCCATAAGGGGATGTTGTGCCAAACCTTCAATGTGGACTTACAAGCTGGGCAAAAGGAGGCAGGCTTGCTGAGGGTGAGGGTCTGGTTGATCTCTCCATCCAACATGCGTGGCAATCTCCAAATCACGACATTTAAAAAACTTCCCACTGCTAATCCCAAAAGCAATACCAGCATAATTTCCAGCGAATTCATACGATATTTCCTAATTCAAAAACTGGTAAGTACAGAGCCACCACCATGATGCCAATCATCGTCCCGAGCACGATGATCAATAGGGGTTCAATGAGACTGGATAAATAGGCCACCGTCGATTCCACTTCGGATTCAAAATTTTCAGCCGCTTTACTGAGCATATGTTCCAAGGTGCCTGACTCCTCTCCGATAGCACACATCTGCACTACCCAAGGGCTGAAAAGATGTTCGACACTGGCCATAGCTTTTGCCATGGAGCGTCCGCGAATTAAATGACTTCGCATTAACTCACTGGCTTTGGCATATACGTAATTGCCCGTCACACCCTTGACAGCGCCCATGGCTTCGGTCAAAGGCATACCCGTGGCAAACAAAGTAGCCAAAGCACGGCACCAGCGTGCAATACAAACTTGGCGCACTAAAAGCCCGGCCACAGGTATACCCAAAACAAAGTTATGCCAATATCTTTGCCATCCCGTTCTTGTGTGTACGAGATAGCACCCCAACCACGCACACAGCACTGTTGCTAAAAATAGCCAACCGCCATAGCGCAGACAAAAATGGCTCACAGCGATTACACCTTGGGTTAGTGCTGGCAGTTCAGCTTGAAAGGCGGCGAAAGTGGTTTCAAATGCAGGCACAACATAGGTAAACAAAAGCAACACAACCACCAAGGCTATCACGAGCACTGCAATAGGGTAGGACAGAGCCGCGCGCACGCTGCGATGCAGCTTTTCAGTCTTCTCGCGGTGCTCTGACAAACGCTCCAGCATGGCCTCGAGCATGCCTGCAGCCTCGCCAGCTGCGACTACATCGCAGTAGACCCCTCCAAACTCCGGGTGTCTGCGAAGCGCAAGGTGCAAAGCTGAGCCAGTCTCAATGCGTCTGCGAATGGTGCGCACCTTATTCTTAGCCTTACCTGAGGGCATGCCTTTGATGACTATGTCCAATGCCTGCAGCAATGCAACACCAGAGTTCAGTAAAGTTGCTAATTGCCTGGTGAATTGCGTAATTTGCTGGCTATGCATCTGGCGTCAACGATAAAACCTCTTGTTCTGATGTGATGCCCTGTAAAACTTTGCGCCATCCTGCTTGACGCAAAGTCAGCATGCCCTCCTGCCTTGCTTGGGCGGATAAGCTGACGGCGTCACTGCCTTTGAGTATCAGTTGCTGCAAGGTCGAAGAGATGGGCATAACTTGGTAGATACCAATACGACCTTTGTAGCCGTCATCACAATGCGAACAACCTTGGGGCTGGTATGCCCCCGGTTTGTTAGGTCTTGGTTTTTTGCAATGGACACACAAGCGTCTGACTAATCGTTGGCCAACTATTAAGTGGATGCTTGAGGCAATTTGGAATGCGTCTATACCCATATGCCTTAAACGCTCAAGCGTGCTTGGAGCATCGTTGGTGTGCAAACTTGATAAGACCAAGTGACCAGTGTGCGCTGCTTGTATAGCGATTTGAGCTGTTTCCGAGTCTCTTATTTCTCCCACCATGATGATGTCGGGGTCCTGTCTTAAAAGTGCCCGCAAGGCGCTGGCAAAGGTGAGTCCCGCACGCTCGTGGATGCTGACTTGGTTGGTTCCAGGTAGGTAAATTTCACAAGGGTCTTCCACGCTTGCAACGTTGACATCGACGCGGTTGATGTGTTCTAGACAACTGTAGAGCGATAAGGTTTTGCCAGAGCCTGTAGGCCCTGTTACCAAGACCATGCCATGCGGTCGCGTAATGGCTTGTAAGAGAAGGTCTTCGTCCTCCTTCTCCAAGCCCAACTCGGCTAAAGAAGGTCGTTCTTGTTTGAAATTGAGCAAGCGCAAAACCATTTTCTCGCCGTGAACTGTGGGCAGGGAACTTACCCTTACATCAATCACTCTGCCGTTATGGGGGTGATGCATACGTCCATCTTGAGGCAAGCGTTTTTCAGCTATGTCCATCCTGGCCAGGACTTTGATGCGTGACACCATGGCGTCGCGCAGGGCCATGGGTGGTTTGGCAACCGTCTGCAGACGCCCGTCAACGCGTAAACGAATACGAAAGGAGGAGGCCTCTGACTCCACATGTACATCAGAGGCTCCCAAGTCAAGCGCGCGTTGCAGCAAATCGTCTAACTGCTCAACTGCGCTACCTTGGTAATGCGCAACAGGGGGGCGATGAGAAGACGACACATGCATGGTTAAAAAACCAAATTGTTGAACTTTTTATCGCTCAGGGGTTGTGGTCATACTCAAAAATATATAGACAGCTACTTTTTTACGGCAAATACAATCAATTTTTCTGGCGCTATACCGATATAGACGGATATGTATAAATATGTTGTTTTTATTGCCTGTACCCTCTTGAGCACCGTTGCCCAAGCTGCTTGGGTATTGATGGACGATAACTACGGCAATTCTGAAGAGTATTACGACCCCGCAATTACCAGCAGGGGCAGTTTGTCTACGATTCGCACTTTTATGGCGCTACCTATACGCGGCCAAGTACCTGTATATGACCCAAAGTCCGAACCCAAAGTGACGCTCAAACTCTACAACGCAGAGCTGTCTGTATATGACGTAGATTGCAAGAAAAAAACCGTGCGTTTAACCAGCAGGAGCTTTTATTTAGACCAAGATGCCAAAATTCTGATGGTGACGCATGGATATAAAGACACTTTTATTCAAGAAAGTAATTCAAGGTTTGCCCAGCAATTTCGTGTCACAAAAGTATTACCGGAATTCCCGCGAACCGTCAAAATGCTCTCCATAGCCTGCAAAATTTAATTTCAATTTATTCACGAGGCGCAATATGGCTCTAACCCCAGAAAAAACAGATAACCAAGAGGTGGATAAAACGCTTGGTTCGGGCCTAGATGCCGCCCCCTCTGCCCCTCCAGCTCAAGCTGTTGACGATGACTTACAAACTTTGATCGAAAAAGTCAAAGCTACGATGGCTACAAGTTTAGAAGACCAGGCCTTTGATAAAGAATTGCGTAAACATATTAAAAAAATAAAAGGCTGGGAAGATTGGTCCGAGCACGCAAAATCCGCTTTTGCCCATATGTGGGCCGCCCAGCTATTGCACAGCAAAGCGGTTGATATTAAAAAAGAAAATGAGATGGATTTCAGTCCTGTGACTGGCGATTCGTATAAAAAGCTTGTTCGTTCATTAACCCAACGCGTGCATTTTTAATTCATTCTTAATAATATTGATACTTATACTAAATATAAAACTGGGACAAATATTTAGAATTGCCATATAATCGAGTTTTAATTATTTGGAGAATAAACAGTGGCAAGAACTACCGTTGCAAGCCAATTAGCCGCATTAAGAAAACAACGCGAATTAATTGCAAAAAAAGAACAAGCCTTATTGAGCAAATCACACGACAAAGTATTAACAAAGATTGTTCAAATGGCCAAAGAGGCTGGTCTGACCGCTAGCGATATTTCCAAAGCTTTTGGCTCAGGCAAGGCTGCCAAAGTTGCCAAAGGTACAAAATCTCCCAAGAGCGCTAGCAAGGGGGCGCTATCAGGGAAAAAGATTGCACCTAAATACCGCAATCCTGCAAACGCCGAACAAACTTGGACGGGCCGCGGGGTGTCGCCAACTTGGGTACAAGAGCTAAAAACTGCTGGCAAATTAGATTCCGCACTCATTGCCGCCCCCCACTAAGCTGTTGTGCGCTTTACTTTGACTTAAAGCCACCCATAATAGACGGGTGGCTTTATCTATTTTGAAGGGGTGCATTTATGTTCACATATTTTTGGCGCTACGCTTGCCTGGCCCTAATTTATGGCTCTGCCTTAGCTGCCTCACCATACCCCACAGTTCCATTAAAAGAACTACCTGACGGCCTACGCTCAACTTGGCAACAATTAAAACCTGAAATGAATGAATTTAGCCATTGCGCCGCCGCATGGGATAGTCAAAACGATGGTGATCGCATGGTATTCAAATGCTCTATTTATATCAAAATGTCCGCTGAGGGTGAACGGCGCGCCATGCAATATTGCGAGGAAAAGCGGGCTGAAAAAAAAGTAAGAGCCCCTTGTCGTTTAGTAGTTCCTTGAATTTAAAAAAGAAATCCCAATCAACTACGTGACAAATTGAGCTTTTGCATGACCTGTTCGGTTGTATCAACAATTGGCTGCGCTGCCTGTATAAGATTGTCTATGTCCTTAGAGCGACTCGCCCAGTCATCAGCCGCATCTAATATGGCGTAGAAGTCGGTTAGGTCGCCGATTTTGTAATCTTCATCTTTGGCTTTCATCATCTCAATAAGAGTGATATAGCCCAGAAAATAAAGCCCGTACATAAGAGAAATCGAACTATTTAAAGATAGCTTATATTCCTCAACCAATTCAGAAAACATTTCTCGAATCGTATTAATTGTTATTATTTCGTGTGCATCAAAACCGAATTCATTTTGAAATTGCTGGCAGGCTACATCCCATTGCTGCGAGCTGTCTGAATATGCAATATCGGTATCGCTCATAGAGGCACCCTTTTAGCTTCGCCTAACCAACAATTGAGACGCTAAATCGTGTAGAGCGTTTTTATAAACACTATTTGGAATATACGCCAAAGTTGATAGCGCACGTTGCGCTTCTGCCAAAGCGGCTGCGCGGGTGGCTTCTAATGCACCAGTTTTACGGACGATATGGACAATATCGGACAACCCATCTACCGAACCGTTTTCTATGGCCTGTTGAATCAGATTGCGTTCTTCAAGGGTGCCGCGTTGCATCGCAATGATGAGCGGCAGGGTACTTTTGCCCTCACGCAAATCGTCGCCCAAGTTTTTACCAAGTTCTTGGGTTTCACCGTCGTAATCAAGCAAATCGTCAATGACTTGGAAGGCGGTTCCTAAGGCTTGTCCATATTCAGCACACGCCTCTTCAACTTCAGGAGGGCTTTTAGCCAAAATAGCTGCAAGTCGGGTGCTTGCTTCAAATAATTTGGCGGTTTTAGAGCGAATGACGCGCAAATAAGCGTTTTCGTCGAGCGTTGAATCATGCATCTGCATCAATTGCAGCACTTCGCCCTCGGCAATGACATTGGTCGCTTCAGCTAAAACTTCCATTACCCGCATATCGTGCGCGTCGACCATCATTTGGAAGGCCCGCGAATATAAAAAGTCACCCACTAAAACGCTAGCAGGGTTGCCAAAACGCTTGTTGGCCGTGGGAAATCCCCGCCTCAAGGTCGATTCATCGACAACATCATCATGCAACAGCGTGGCGGTGTGGATAAATTCAACGACTGCTGCCAAATTGTGGTGTTGCGTTCCCTTATAACCAAGGGCGCCAGCCATCAGGAGCAATAGTGCAGGCCGAATACGTTTGCCACCCGCAGTAATGATGTATTGGGATACGGAAGCTACCAAAGCGACGCCAGATTCGAGACGCTCGGAAATTACCCTATCCACAGCCTCCATGTCAGCTGTGATGAGGGGATGGGCAGTATTAGGGGGGGCAGACAAGTGGTAGTGGGCCGGAAAAGCTTACAAATCAAAGCGTTAGATGGGTAAAAGAGTTACAGATTATAAGGATTGGTAAGAAAACAGAAGAATTGCTATAATCTTGGGCTCTGCGGAAATTCGTCCGTAGGGACAATTCACTCGTCTAGAGGTTTCATATGTACGCGGTCATAAAAACCGGTGGCAAACAGTATCGTGTTGCTGCCGGCGAAAAAATTAAAGTAGAACAGATTGCTGCGGATGTGGGCCAAGAGATCGTGTTAGACCAAGTGTTAGCTGTCGGAAACGGCGCTGATCTCAAGGTTGGCACACCCTTGGTGTCCGGCGCAACAGTCAAGGCCACAGTAGTGGCACATGGCAAGCACGACAAAGTGCGCATTTTCAAAATGCGCCGTCGCAAGCACTATCAAAAACGCCAAGGGCATCGTCAGCAGTTCACTGAATTGCAGATTGCTTCCATCAACGGATAAGGAGCACTGAAATGGCACAGAAAAAAGGCGGCGGCTCTACGCGCAATGGGCGTGATTCCAACCCCAAAATGCTCGGTGTAAAAGCTTTCGGCGGTGAGTTGATCACTGCTGGCGCAATCATCGTGCGCCAACGTGGCACCAAGTTCCATCCCGGCACCAATGTCGGTGTGGGCAAAGACCACACCTTGTTCGCTTTGGTGGACGGCCACGTGTCGTTCAACGTCAAAGGCGCTTTGAACAAGCACATGGTCAACGTCACACCGGTCTAATCCGATTGGACGTTCCCCGACAAAGCCCCGACTTGTCGGGGCTTTCGTATTTAAAGCCCTTTATTAAACTTAAACCATGAAATTTGTAGACGAAGCCTTTATCGACATCGCTGCCGGCGATGGCGGGAACGGCTGCGTCTCGTTTCGGCACGAAAAGTACAAAGAATTCGGCGGCCCCAACGGTGGTGACGGTGGACGTGGCGGCCATGTGTACGCCATCGCAGACCCCAACCTCAACACCTTGGTCGACTTTCGTTTTTCCCGCCGCCATGAAGCTAAGCGTGGCCAGCACGGCTTGGGCTCCGACATGTTCGGCCACGCGGGTGACGACATCACCCTCAAAATGCCGGTGGGCACCATCATTACCGACGTCGAGACGGGGGATGTGTTGTTCGAGTTACTCACGCCTGGCGAGGTCATCACCATCGCCAAGGGTGGCGACGGTGGCTTTGGAAATATGCGTTTCAAAAGCGCTATCAACCGCGCGCCGCGCCAAAAAACGCCTGGCTGGCCGGGCGAGAAAAAAGCCCTCAAGCTAGAACTCAAAGTGCTCGCCGACGTGGGATTGTTAGGAATGCCCAACGCTGGTAAGTCCACGCTCATCAGTGCCATCTCCAACGCGCGCCCAAAAATCGCAGACTACCCCTTCACCACCTTGCACCCAAACCTCGGCGTGGTGCGTGTCGGCCCTGAACAAAGCTTTGTGGTGGCCGATGTCCCTGGCTTGATCGAAGGCGCATCCGACGGTGCAGGCTTAGGCCACCAGTTCTTACGCCACTTACAGCGCACGCGTTTGCTGTTGCATCTTGTAGACATCGCACCGTTTGATGACACGGTCGACCCTGTGGCGCAAGCCAAGGCCATCGTCAACGAACTCAAAAAATACGACAAAGCCTTGTACGACAAACCTCGTTGGTTAGTCTTGAACAAGCTTGACATGGTTGGTGCCGATGCGCGCGCCAAGGTCGTGGCGGACTTCGTCAAGCGTTTCAAATACAAGGGCCCCGTGTATGAAATCTCCGCCTTGACGCGCGAAGGCTGCGAGCATTTGATCAAAGATATTTATAAGCACATCCAAGCGCAACAGGTCTCTGAGCAAGCGCCTGTCTATATTGATCCGCGCTTTGTAGAACAAACATGACACCCGAAAAAAGCACGGTATTGCGTGATGCGCGACGCATCGTCGTCAAAGTCGGTTCTAGTTTGGTGACCAACGAAGGCCGTGGCTTAGACGTGCAGGCCATTGGCGAATGGTGCCGCCAACTCAGTGCCTTGGTGCGCGATGGGCGTGAACTCATCATGGTCTCAAGCGGCGCGATTGCCGAGGGTATGAAACGCTTGGGATGGCAACACCGCCCGCACGCCCTGAACGAATTGCAAGCCGCCGCTGCGGTGGGACAGATGGGCTTGGCCCAGATGTACGAAACCCAGTTACGCCACAACGGTCTGGGTTCGGCCCAAGTGCTGTTGACCCATGCAGACTTGGCCGACCGCGAGCGTTACCTCAACGCCCGCTCCACCTTGCTCACCCTGCTCAGCCATGGCGTGCTCCCCGTGATCAACGAAAACGACACGGTGGTCAACGACGAGATCAAATTTGGTGACAACGACACCTTGGGTGCCTTGGTCGCCAACTTGGTCGAGGCCGATGCACTCATCATCCTTACCGACCAAAAAGGCCTCTACAGCGCAGACCCGCGCTTAGACCCCGGCGCGACCTTCGTGCACACCGCGCGTGCGGGCGATGCACAACTCGAAGCCATGGCCGGCGGTGCAGGCTCGAGCATCGGCAAGGGCGGCATGATCACCAAAATTTTGGCTGCCAAACGGGCGGCGGGCTCTGGTGCATCGACCGTCATCGCATGGGGCCGCGAAAGGGATGTTCTGTTGCGACTCGCCCAAGGTGAAGCGATAGGTACCCTGCTCATCGCACCCACCCAAAAGCAACAAGCTCGCAAACAGTGGATGGCCGACCACTTGCAACTGCGCGGTTCGATCTCTGTCGACAAGGGGGCAGTAGACAAAGTGCGCAAAGAAGGCAAAAGTCTTTTGCCTATCGGCATGGTGGCGGTCGAGGGCGAGTTCTCGCGCGGAGAAGTCATTGCCATATTGGATCCGCAAGGTGTGGAGATCGCGCGGGGACTTGCCAACTATGCCAGTGCCGAAGCGCGGTTGATTTGTCGCAAGCCCTCAGGGGAGATCGAGTCATCTCTCGGCTATATCGCTGAAACCGAGATGGTGCACCGCGATAACTTGGTTTTAAGCCTTATTCCCTAGGCTTTTGCGCTGTGTTGGGGTCAGGCTCGAAAGTGCCCCCAGGTGGCAACTCCATGGAGATCGACATACCAAACTGCTTAGACACCATAAATTCAGTCGTGACAGTCAGACCAGCACGGGTTTGGCGTGAACGCATTTCGAAGCGGGGCAAAAAGCGTGACAACTCAGTGAGCGCCATTTCATAAACCCCGCGTTTGAATTCCACCACCACATCGAGCGGCACCCAATAGTTGTTCCACCGCCATGCATCGAATTCAGGATGGTCAGTGGCGCGTAGATTTAAGTGGTGATCGGCTACCACCATTTGCAACAAAAACCAAATCTGCTTTTGGCCTTTGTAGAAGCCTCGCGCATCGCGTCGGACATACCGATCTGGCACCTCATAGCGCAACCAGTCGCGGGTACGGGCCACGATACGCACATGCTCCGGTTGGAGCCCCACTTCTTCGTGCAGTTCGCGAAACATCGCCTGCTCGGGCGTTTCGCCGCGGTCGATGCCGCCTTGTGGAAACTGCCAACTGTGGGTGCGGATGCGCTTGCCCCAAAAAACCTGATTTTTCTGGTTGAGCAAGATGATGCCGACGTTGGGTCTAAACCCGTCTCGGTCAAGCATAATCAAACCTCAAATTTTTTAAATTGCATCCATTATGCACAGTCACGCTGTGCTGACCTCCGGATTCACCCTGATAGCGCGCGCATGAAAGCCTCCCAGTTCCTCATCTCCACCCTCAAAGAAGCACCTGCTGACGCAGAAATCGTGAGCCACCAACTCATGATGCGTGCCGGTCTCATCAAAAAACTCGGCGCTGGCATTTACAACTACATGCCCATGGGCTTGCGTGTGATCCGCAAGGTCGAAGCTATCGTGCGCGAAGAGATGAACAAAGCTGGCGCAATAGAGCTCACTATGCCCGTCGTGCAGCCCTCTGAGCTTTGGCAAGAGACTGGGCGATTCGACAAAATGGGTCCAGAGTTGTTGCGCATCCAAGATCGCCATGGCCGCGACTTTGTGGTGCAGCCTACGAGCGAAGAAGTCATTACAGATATTGCCCGCCAAGAAATTCGCAGCTACAAGCAGTTACCTAAAAACTTCTACCAAATTCAAACCAAGTTTCGCGACGAACGCCGTCCCCGTTTTGGTTTGATGCGCGGGCGCGAGTTCACCATGAAAGACGCCTACAGCTTTGACCGCGACGTGACGTCTGCCAAAACCAGCTACCAAGTCATGGCTGAGGCCTACCGAAAAATCTTTGACCGCTTCGGCCTGCAATACCGCGCGGTCGCTGCAGACAGTGGCGCCATTGGCGGCGACTTGAG